>NZ_JBKVCZ010000043.1:0-48022 GCF_046966825.1 Hungatella sp.
CTTATCGCCCGGCTCAGCCTGTGGAAGGAACTAAGCAGCTACTTAGATACGCTGGATGAGGAAGAGTTCAAACGGGCGCTCCTTTTTCTCCGGCGGGCATTTTCTGATTTTACTCCAGGCGAAAAAGCCGATGTGGCAGAGAATCTGGGGGAAATCTGGCAGGTGAACAAGGATCAGGTCTCTGAAACCGTGACCCGCGCCTTAAAGACGGAAGAACTGGAAATGATAGATTCGCTCGATGATTTTGACTTTGACGGAATATGACCGGCTTTTTCGGTCAGGAAGATGAGCCGTCTGAACGGTTACATGGGAGGTGACATATATGGAACTGGAAGATAGAATCAAACGGTGGCGGTTAATTCTGGGCGAAGAGAGTGAGGCCGGATTTTCCGCTATGGGCGACACCTCCTTAAGCGGGGAACAGGATTTGATGGATCAGGCGCTTGCCGCCATCTATGACAATACCTCCTCCGGCGGAGGCTTCGGCGCCCGCGGCGCAGGCAAAGGCCCTTCGGCCCCCGTTGTCTCCAAATGGCTGGGCGATGTGAGATCGCTTTTCGACAAGGAACTGGTATCGATCATCCAGGCAGATGCCATGGAACGCTGCGGCTTAAAACAGCTGATGTTCGAGCCGGAGCTCCTGGAAAAGCTGGAACCGGACTTAAATCTGGCTTCCATGATGCTGACCCTTAAGGATCAGATACCAAAACGCTCCAAGGAGCAGGTCCGTTCCTTTATTGAACGGATCGTGGAAGAGATTAACCGCCTGCTGGCAGACGATATCCGCAGAGCCGTTACCGCCGCGGTTGACCGAAGGCGCCACAGCCCGATCCCATCAGCCGCTGCCCTCGACTATAAGGAAACAATCCGCCGGAATTTGAAGAACTATAATCCCGATTTAAAGAAGCTGGTCCCGGAACGCTTTTACTTTTATGACAGGACATCCAAAAATATGTCCAACCGCTACACAGTGATCCTGGATGTGGATCAGAGCGGCTCCATGGGAGAATCGGTGATCTACTCCTCCGTGATCAGCTGCATTCTGGCCAGTCTCCGATCCTTAAAAACGCATATCGTGGCCTTCGACACGAATGTGGTGGACTTAACAGAAAAATGCGATGATCCGGTGGATCTTCTGTTTGGCTTCCAGCTGGGCGGAGGCACCGACATCGAGAAATCGGTGGCCTACTGCCAACAGTTGATTGATACTCCAAAGAAAACCCTGTTCTTCCTTATCAGCGATCTGATGGAAGGCGGAAGCCGCGCCGGCCTTCTGCGCCGTTTGGGCGAAATGAAGGATTCCGGGGTGTCGGTCATCTGCCTTCTCGCCATTGCTGACGGCGGCCGTCCCTACTACGACGAACAGATCGCCGGACGGATCGCCTCCGTGGGAATCCCCTGCTTTGCGTGCAATCCGCAGAAGGTTCCACAGCTATTGGAACGGGCTCTGAAGGGACAGGATCTCAACGTATTTCAGAAAGACCTGGAGCGGGCCGGCAAATAGCCGGCCCCGCATTAAGAACACACTCTAAAGCTCTTTTATGATCTTCACATCTGACTTTATTGTATGAAGGACAGCTTCCATGTTAATGAAATGATCCATCTTTTTTGATATATCCGAAAAATTCGATACCATGGCTGCAATGCTGTCCGCAATATTGTCATCCTGAATAATCTCTACCCGTCTGAGCTGCTTTCCTATGTATTCCAAATCCCCCATCATCTGGTCCTGCCTCTTTGCCAATCCTCTCATCTCATCATAAAGATAATTTAACTTTTCATCTGTCTCCAGAGTGGTAAAACATACTTTTTCAGTCATTTTGAGGAGCTCCTTTCGCGCAAAACGTTTGATAAAAACGCTGTTATCGGATTCTTTTCCTATAATGGCACTTATGTTTATCAACAGGCGGAAAATTAACAGGAATTCTCAGAAATTTTCAAAAAAAAATAGAGACCTGATGGAATCAGATCTGACGGAAAAAGCACCTATAAGAAAATACGCTTCTCATAAGTGCCATTATAGGAACCATCGATATTTATTCATAAATATAATTATACTATAGATGATTCTGAATCGCAAATATATTTACGGCGGCGCAAGGTAAAACCGCTAACTTCCGCTAACTTCCCCCCGGTTAAATTCAGCCAGCCGCTCCACTGCACCGTTAAGCGCCCTCTGCATCTCCGCCGACTTCCTGACTCCCGGCTCATACCAGATATTTTTCACATTCAGCTGTTTTTCCTTCCGGTCGTATGGTGCCTCGATACGTCCGATCAGGCGGTCGCCGTAGAGAATCGGGAGCACGTAATGGCCGTATTTCCGTTTCTCCACCGGAGTATAAATCTCCCATTTGTAATCGAAGTCAAAGATCATGCGAATCAAATTCCGATCCCACAGCAGGTTATCGAGCGGCGCCAGAAACTCGCACCTTTTCTTCCAGCTCTTCCCTGCACCGCATGCTTCCGCCAGTTCCAGATCCTCGCTGGCCATATAAAAAGTTTCCGGGATTCCTTCTACCGAAACGGGAACGATGGCATGCTCTTTCAGCAGGCTTTCGAAAATAGTCCGGCGTCCGGCAGCGTTTAAGTTTGTAATATTCAGCCATGCATCTGAAGGGCGGTTCCATAAGAGACCGACGGAACGGATTCTCCGCAGAACGCGCCATTTCTGGTGCTCCTGTTCATTCGGCAGCGGATCCTTCCGGTTTAAGATTTCCTCCGGGACACAGCGGCTGATCAAGTCGTAATATTTTACCGTACCCTTTTTGTGATGAACAGCCAGATCACCGGTAAAATACAGATGTTCCAGCGCCGCCCGGGAAAGCTTCGTATCGCTCCAGTACCAGTGCACCTTCCCCGGCATGTCCAAATCGGCGGAGCAGACCGCTCCCCGCTCCGCAATGATCCCTTTCACCTGCTCACTCACCGTCTCGATATCGGCATGGCTCCGTTCCCACTGGCGGTGCTGGTCGCGGTAGCATTCAAAATAGGGCCAGTCCTCCGTGGCAAAGATGGAGAGGTTTTTATCGAAGTAATCAATCAGCACCCGGTCCTGGTACAGAAGCTCATAAAGCATCTGCTTCGTAAATCCCTTTACCCGGGACAACAGGACCAGCTCCGGACTCCTTCCGCATACGTTTACCGGATCGAATTGTATACAGCCCTCCTGTTTTACAAACTCCAGGACTCCCCGTTTTCCTTCAAACCGGTATCCACCCAAAAGGCCATGTCTCCGCAGCAAAAAACGCCGCGCCTGCTCCCTGGTTAATTGAACCGTCTCCATTCTAACCTCCCCATCTGTACGCCCTAGTTCAGTCCAAGATATCCTTCGATCAGCCGAAGCGTCTGCTCCAGCCCTTCCACATGCGTCCGCTCCGTGCCATGCGACGCATGAACACCCTGTCCGATCAGCGCGCCGCGGATATTGTGACCGCCGCGCAGAGCCGCTCCCACGTCAGAGCCATAATGCGGGAAAATGTCCACGGCGTACCCGATCTCCTGCTCCTTAGCGATCTCGATCAGACGGCTTGTCATCTTGTAATCGTATGGTCCGGAAGAATCCAGCGCGCAGATGGATACCCGGTATTCATCTCCAGCCAGATCATCACCCAGCGCTCCCATATCAACTGCGATAAATTCCTCGATATCTTCCGGAATCCAGCTTGCGCCGAAACCGACTTCCTCATAATTGCTGATTACGATCTTAATTGTGCGCTCCGGCTTCACACCGGATTCCCCCAGCTCCTTCAATACTCCCATCAGCACAGCCACAGAGGCCTTGTCATCGAGATGACGAGACTTGATAAAACCGTTTTCCGTATAGACAAACATCGGATCAAAGCTGATATAATCACCGGCGGAGATATCCAGCGCCTTGACATCGTCTTCACTCTTCACCCTCTCATCCAGGCGTACTTCCATATTCTTCGGCTTTCTCTCCAGGGTTTTGGCATCATCATACGTATGAACCGACGGTTCCTTTGTGAGAATCGTACCGGTATATACCTTTCCCGTTCTGGTATGTACCTTACAGTACATTCCTTCAATACTCTCCATCATGAAGCCACCCACCGGAACGATGCGCAGCATTCCCTCGGAGCTGATGGAACGGACCATAGCCCCCAGCGTGTCCACATGGGCGGAAAGCCCCAGAACCGCATCCGTATTCCCGGGAACCTCAATGATGAGGCCGCCTTTCCTGCTGTAATGGGACCGGAAATCGAAACCGGCCGCCTCCTTCTCCACCAGAGCCATCACTTCATCCGTAAATCCACTGGGACTTGGCGTATTGACCAGTTTTTCCAGAAACGCCACTACATAGTTCATCGTATCCACTTTTTTACATGTCATCTTTACTTTCATTATTCCTTCTCCTCCGGGAAATTCTTCGTCTCACCCACAATATAGATCGGCCTGTCCTTCAACTCCGCAAACAGAATCGCAATATAATTCCCGATGATCCCGACAATGAGGAAAAGAATTGCAAACATGAAGCAGATCAGCACAATGGTTGTCGCGTAGCCGCTGGGTGTTCCAACCTCCGCCCAGCTCCAGATCGTGTAAATCATCATAATAATTCCCAGGACTCCCGCAAATCCGCCGGCGTAAATGCCCAGCTTCAGCGGCAGATTGGAAAAGCACATGATCGTGTTCATGGAAAATGTGATCAGCTTCTTGATGCTGTACTTACTTTCCCCGGCCACACGGTTTCTGGCCTCGTATTCAATGGTTGTCCGTCTGAATCCGATATTCTGCACATAGCCGCGAAGAAAACGAACCTTTTCACGGTAATTTGTCTTAAGCACCTTTGCCGCCTTCTTCGATACAGCGAAGAAATCAGAGGCGTTCGGTTCAAATTTCACATCGGAGAGAATATTAATCAGCCGGTAAAACGCCGCTCCGGCAAAGTTCTTAAACCAGCCGGCGGACTCATTTTTCGTACGGACCATATTGATGACATCGTACCCTTCGTCCAGCTTTGCAATGATTCCAGGCAGGCATTCCGGCGGATGCTGAAGGTCCGCGTCCATACAGACGATTCCGTCCCCGCTGCTGTAGTCCATGCCCGCGATCATAGCGGCCTCGTGGCCGAAATTGCGGGAAAAATCTACCACCTTCACCTTCTCATCTCCAGACGCCAGTTCCTTCAGAATTTCAATGCTGCCATCCTGGCTTCCGTCATTGACGAAAATAAGTTCATAATCCCAGCTCAAGCTTTTCAGTACCTTCGACGTCTCCGCGTAAAACTGGCGCAGCGCCAGTTCCTCATTATAGCAGGATACGACGACCGATAATTTTTTCTCCACAGTTTATACTCCTTTAAGTCAGTGTGTTTGCTGCCATGCACTCAAATCAGTGATTGGCTCATACTCCAGTTCCACTTCGGACGGCAGATCGTAATACTCGTCCATCCAGTATATCATATACTTAAAATTCTCATCGTAAACCATCTCACAGCTGCACAGACGGTCGGGATTCTGATAAAGAGTTAATTTCTTTATCTCCTCTCCCCCGCGGATTCGTGCCGCGGCATCCCGGATGACGCCATCGTTGTACATGAGCACTTCATAGTTGATGCTGTACCCCCGGTAAATATTCTTAAGGTTGGGAATGCTGACGGCCGCCACGAAGGCTAGCCCGGCCAGCCCCCATACCACACTCTTCCGTTCCAGCAGGATCAGGCAGAATAAGTACCCGAACAGTGTATAGGACAGATAGATAAACGGAAGGATCACCCGCTGGGGAAGCTCCGGCACCACCACAAGGCAGGCCAGCGTCAGAATCGCTGCCAGGAATATCATTCCCATCAAAATCTGGTCTCTGTCATATAAAATACGGATCACCTGCACCGCAGTCACGATCAGATAGAGAAACAGAACCCATATCATCACCTGAGAATGGCCGCCAGCCCCCAGGACATGGCGGTTCAGCTTCAGGAACAGGTACACGGTGATGGCCGCGGAAAATGCCAGATAAACGATATTTAAAACAGGCAGCTTCATCTTCTTCCAGATCATATAGGCTCCAAGCCCCATCAGAGCCATCAGGAGCACTGCCAGGTAATTCTGATTATCGGAAGAAAAGAACAGGTTCATCAAATTTCTTAAGTTGGTCATTACCTTCTGGATAAACGGCAGATTGGAAAACTCACTGTTGTTGTCCATACGCATCTTTACCGCCGGTGAGGTCAGAATCGGAAGCGCCCCGGCCACAGCCGCTGCCAGCGTTCCGAAATCGTAAACGCGGACGCGGTATTTCTTCAAAGTCTTCCAGGCAATTACCATGCAGATATATCCGATCACGGCCACCAGCCACTCTTCCTGAGAAAATGCTGCGAAGAATGCCAGCACGATGCAGACTGCCTTTTTCCAGGTCTCCGGTTCTTCCCCAATTGTCTCATAGTAAAGAACTGCCAGTACCAGGAATGTAACCGTAGGTACCACATACAGAAAGCTGGCCGCATACCAGTACGTTCCCAGACGCTGAATCAGAATTCCGATGGTTCCATAGAGCAGGCAGATAAAAGCAGCCAGAAACACCGGGCGCCATCCCGCAGGCTTTATATGGCGCATTACCACGTAATGGACCAGAATCAGAATCGCCAGAACACTGGTCGCCATAAAGATCTGGACCGCAGCCAGTCCGCCTATCATATTTAAAAAGCTGAACAGGAATAAATAGAACAGCCTTCCATTCGAATAGAAGTAGTGTTTCCCCATAAAGGAAAGCAGCTGGGATAACGTATAATTGGAACCAATCACATCCGGCACCGTATTTCCATAGCTGAGCGATAAATATCCGAAGTCGTCATAATACACGAATACCTTGCCGAACTGCATGATCAGAAACACGTAAAACGCCAGAAATACCAGCCCGATTCCTATTTTAACTTCTTTCTTCATTTCCAACTCCAACCTTTCCGCCTATTCCACATTCTTCTTTATATAACATTTGTCAAATTCTGTCAATGCTGCCCGGCTGGTTTCCGTATATTCTCCGTCGATATCCACCCGCGCCAGCATGTTTCCCTCCTCATAACAGACAGGAATCAGCTTGCCATATTCAATGAGCGTGCGAACGAGGCTGTAGCACCGTTGTTCCTCTTCCATATATCCGGCCTCTGTGTAGACGTAATCCGTCTTCGCATAGTCCATAAACTCCACGAAATTATCCATGGTTTTCACCAGAACCACATTTCCCCAGGAACCGGTGATATCATCGTACGACTGGGCATTGCAGGGGAATCCCAGCACTCCAGGATGGTCTCCCACCGCAATCAGACGGTTTTCGGGGTCTTCCGCAAGAATATCCCAGATCTGCCCGTTTCCTTTTTCCACCATTTCCTGGTGCTTCGCCTCCTGGTGGTCGTAGTACCCGTGATGATTCCAGGAAACCGGCGAAAATCCCACGACCCAGCTCCAGTTTGTCAGGGAGGACACCACCGCACAGAAACACATGACAGGAACCAGTATACCGCATAGCCCGTTTCTCACCGCCTTATCCGAGATCCGGACCACAAGCCGCATCACGTAAAGCGCAGCCAGGACATACAGCAGCATAAAGTAATTTCCGTCCACCTGTACCAGCATATAGAGACTGACTACGCAGACGATCAAAAAGGGGATAAACACAACGTTCAGCCAGGACGAAAGCAGCCTTTCACTATCATTTTCCACATTTTTTCTGTAAAACAAACTGAATATCCACAAAAGAAGCACGATAAACAGCAGAAATCCACCCCAGGCCAGAATCACATGGTCCATATCCACGCCCAGCGGCCGAAGCAGGAAGCCGAAGGCCCGCTCGATAAAATTCACAAGCTGTTCGCCAAGAGGCAGCTCCGCCCCGCTGTTAGGAATTTTATTGACATTGAAGGGATACTTCATCTCCAGCCCAAGCTTTGTAAGAATGGAAGAGAACACCGAGGTCACCGGAAGCCCTGTGATGATTACCGTTCTGGCCCAGATTCCGGCGAGCGACAGAAGCGACAGCAGAAAAAGTCCCAGCGCGCCGCCTTGTCCAGCATTCCCTTTCCCCCCGGCCTGTCCAGCCTTTCGTTTCCCGCCCCACAACGGAAGCAGGCGTTTCCACAACAGAAACAGCACGCTCATACCGAGAATAGCGGTTGAGAATACGAGGGCCGTCGGTTTCAGTGTCCATGTCAGAAAGAAGGAGGCGAATCCGTATGCCAGATATCTCCACTCCCTTCTTCCCTCCTTCAAATACTTGAGAAGATAATAGATCATGATTTCCTGGAAGAGAAGCGTGGCAATATCCGTCTTTGTAGTGATGGCCATATTCATGATTCCAGGCACTCCGGCTAAAAGAGCGGCAAATACGGTCGAGTGGCCTTTTCCCATATAGAAACGGGCAATCTGGTACGCCATAAATATGACGCCCGCCGTCAGCCACAGATTAAAAGCAAGAAGGAAACTGTATGAGGGCAGATTTGCGAGGGGAAGCGTCATCACTTCCCAGCCCTTGGAATAGGTGTAGACGATTCCGATGGTCCCCATATTTTCGTAAATTCCGTTTCCATTGTCCAGCACGTACCGGGAGCGGACGCCGTACCAGAGGCTGTCAAAATCCAGAGCAGTATTCATGCGCCCGGCCTGAATACAGAACATGGTCACGATAAATGCAAAGCAGAGCGCCATGAGCCAAATTCCGCTCTCACTCTCCCGCCCGGACCTCCGGCTATATCCCCAGCTATTTTTCCAGCTATTTCCCCGGCCATTTCCAGCCGGTTCTTTCACATTTTTCTTTCCGTGCCGCACACACCGCCAGAACACCAGAAAAATTCCGCTGACCACCACAAATACCTGCAGATACCCGATGGCGCCGATTCCCACGGCCGACATCAGGCAGAAGACCAGGATCACAAGAAGAGAGCCGCACAGGAAATGTACCGCTGCGCCGTCGGACTCCTTAAGCCTCAGGACCGTTCTGCAAAAAAATTCTCCCAATACAATCAAGTAGGCCAGATAGACGCCTGCCGTCACCACCGGGAGAAATACCATATGCCCCCAGAAAAAGACGGACAGAACTGCCACGGTCCCGACCGCCTTTAAAATCCGGCTTCTTATGAGTCCATACAGGACAGTAAAAACGCAGAAGAGCGCAGTCACCTCTGCCATCATATCGTAATATTCTTTCTGCTGCCTGTGCCAGGACAGAATTCCCTTTACGAACAACTGGTCCGCGGAATACGCGATCGCCCCCAGGGCGCACACCCACAGAAGTAAAACCAGCCCTCTGCTCTGCAGAGAGCTGCCGCCCCGCCTCCCGCGGGGAGATTTATGAGTCCGTTCCATCAGTTTCTCCACCTCAGTTACAAATTTATTTATTTGGCCTAAAGACACCCCAGCCGTTGTCTTTTAAGATCGTCAGCGCCTCCCTGACCTGCGCCCCGCTTTCCGGGCGGGTCCTCCGGTATTCAAACCCATCCCTCAGCTCCTCATCCGTCATCTCTTCGAAGTTCAGCGCCATCTGCGCCCGTATCTCAAAGGTTTCTTTCCGATCCGGAGCCTTTTTCAGTTCATGGTATGTCGTATACGCATTACCGGCCAGAAACAGCAGGCAGAAAGAAACAACCGCGGCAGAGAAGATACGGTATTTTCCGCGCGCCATTTTTTTCACCACCATCTCGTTCCGGCACAGCGCAAAGGTCAGTATAATTCCAAATATCCCCGCCTGAAACTGCAGGGCGTATCTTGAGCTGGCGCCATAGTCATCAACCAGAAAAATCCACCGTGACAGGAGAATCAGCACATGGTTGAGTCCTCCCGATACAATCAGTATGAGCGGCACCATTGACTTTTCATACAGCCGGTACCGGAAATTTAAATACAGCGCGTATAAGTAAGCCGCTATCACAAGAAATCCCAGAATCGCAAACGGGACGATATTGCCCTTAAATGCGGCAATTGCCTCCTCGATTCCAACGACCATGGAGGAAAAGGAGATCAGGATAAACCGGACAAAAAAGCCCGGAGTCTGCGCAAGCTGTGTGAACAGCCCCACCTCGGCCGCCGCGGCATGATCCTCCACCGTAAGCGAATTACTCCACATATAAAGGAGCAGAGCCGCCAGTGTACACAGAGCATAGAGAAGATACGTTTTCTCAAGCCGCTTCGTTTTCCGGTAATCCAGAATCGCCATGAAGCCATATGCCATCATGACCACCACAGAATAGACAGCGCAGTACGGACCGGCCGTCAGGATGGTTATGGCAAACGGAAGGATCACGAGAAGCTTTCTGTCTCCCGTCTTCTCGTCCCCGGTCCACAGCCTGTCCATAACGAGATAGTGGTAATAGAATCCGGCGAAGGCCAGGAAATGGGCCCAGCCGCTTCCATTGATCAGCATCTCCCATTTATTCAGGCTGAACATCAGCGCCATCAGGATAGTAAACCAGACGGCCCCCACCTTCCTTAACAGGCAGTATTTTCCCAGGACAAATCCGGAAAGTCCCAGCGCAAGAACGCCGAGCACCCGGTCAAACATGGTGTTGAATCCAAAAAACGCCACATTGATGATGCGGGACAGATAATTTACCGGAATTCTGGTGAGAACATCCGGCACAAAGAATTTCTCCGGGTTCCAAACATCCGGAAGATAACTGTTCACCAGTCTGATATAATCGGAATAGATCACATCGGATGCCGCAATATGGATATACCACATGCCGAACAGGATTCCGGCCAGGGGAAGGATGGATAAATAGTATCTGCGTTTCATAAAGTTCCTTTCCAGGTAATTCATTCTCATGCAATGCTGTACTAGTCTGCCGCAAAGTTCACAATCATGGAGAAACGCTTCTCCCCTCTCTGTTCTCCCGCGTCCTTTAAGTAAAAATTATTATCAAACCGGAGGCAGGCGATCTGATTCGGTTCCGCCTCAATCTCCAGCTTCATGGTATTCTGATTGATGACCAGATCCTTGACCGGTTCCCCATTCAGGGAAATCTTCGAAATCTCCGATCCCGTCAGTTCTCCCGGGTAGTATATCTCCAATTTGATCACTCCACTGGTTCCTGTCATAATTCTGACTTCGGCGCTCTCGTCCATCCAGCCGTCCCGGTAATATCCGTAGACCGCCTCGCATTTTAAATTACGGACAAAGTCGGTGACATCCTGAAATGCATTGTGGGCCGGATCTTCCTTCAGCACCAGCATATTATTGGTGATCAGGCCGATATCATGGATAGAATCGATGAAATGAACTTCCGTTCCTTCCGCCTTCCTGTCACGGTCAAACTCCTTAAAGAAGGTCCTCGCCGTGAAATCGCTCATCTGGTATGAATTACCTATGATATAGATCTTCCGGCCGAAGATATCGTCCCCGTATTTTCCATACGTCTCCTCCGCCAGCGAATTATACCGCTGCTGGTCGGCCCAGAAATAAAGGTTGGGATACTGTCCCCGGTAGTAATTCTCCACGGGAAACATGATGATAATATAGACCAGAAACAGGCCGCCGCAGAGAACCGCACTCTGGCGTCCCGCTTTTTTATCGGCTGCCTTTCTCGCTTCCCTCTTGATATCAACGACCTTGCCGTGTTCCGGCTTTGCCGTTATCATCCCATATAAATAGGCGGCCAGCAGATAGGCGGCTGTCATGGACACATAGATCCATCTCGTCTCCACACGGATTGTGACACTGGATGCGCCGATACAGAGGGCGATAAATACAAGGAACAGGCTGATATCACGGAGATACTTAAGGCGGCCTTCCTTATCCCGGATCAAACGGATGACTGCCAGTATCACAAGCACCAGCAGCACCAGGTCCGCGGCAATGATCTGCACATGAATCCATGACGGCGACTCGGTCCAGCTGGCGCCGCTTAGATGGCCCGGTCCGGCATTGATGCCGAAAATATACAGGACCTGGTCGATCGCATAGCGTATGGAGGTCATCACGCTGAACGTCTCGGCGACGTTGGTCCCTCCCGTGCCTGCGGGCGCAACACCTCCGGTCGTCAGCACACGGATCGCCATGACCACTGCGAACACTCCCGCAGGAAGAAACCAGAACGCCTTCTTTTTTCCCTTCTTATACAGAATCGCCAGATAAATGAGGGGAAGCAGCGCCAGATAGCGCTCATGGATAAAGCAGACTGCAAAATAGAGCACGCACGACCGGATTAAGTACTTCTTTCCATCCCCCTTCTCATCCACGTAACGAAGCAGACAGTAAAGAATCCCCAGCGCCGCCCACAGCGCCAGACTCTCCATCAGTCCGTACACCTGGCTGATCTGGTAGTAGGACATTCTGGATAAGAGGTACAGAAACCCGCATCCGAGTCCCATCAGATAGCTTCTCGACAGCCGCTTTCCAAAACGGTATACCGAATAGGCGATACAGCCGTTTAAGATGATGTTCAGAGGCACAAACCATCCGATATGATTACCAATCACCGCCAGCTCCAGCCATGCAGCCAGATAATACAGGAAACGAAACCGTGTACTCCCCATGGGAAATATAAACTGCCCAAAGGTCTGCTCTCCGTAACAGGACCACAGATAGAGGTCATCCATATAAAGCCCCTTTATTTCAATTCCTCTGTTTATGAAGAAGGCAAACGCCATAAGAAGTCCCGCGGCAATGATCTCATCCTTCCATTTACCGATTCCATCCATAAAGTGCTTTTCTGTCATAGCAGTCTCCAATCTGTCCCGAATTTAGAAAAAGCGTTCTTCCAGCATCAGGCACAGGGCGTGATAAACCGGAAGATGCAGCTCCTGAATCTTAAATGTCTCCGTCTCAGGCACGACGACAGAAACATCGGCCTCTCTCTTCAGCGCTCCGCCGTCTTTTCCAGTGAGTCCGATGGTCTTCATGCCCAGGGCCTTTGCAACGGTCATGGCATACATCACGTTCTTCGCATTGCCGGAGGTTGAAATACCGATCAGCACATCGCCAGGCCTTCCGTATCCGTACGTCTGCTGGGCGAAGATCAGATCCCCGTCCACGTCATTCAAATAGGCGGTGGAAAGTCCTGCGTGGCCGGTTAAGGCAATGGCCGGAAGGCCGCCCTGCAGCTTCTTCGCCAGTTCCGCTCCCCGGACCTCATCAGCGCTTCTCAAGCATTCGGCAAAAGAATCGGATACCTCTCTGCGCTTCACGAATCCCTTCATCAGTTCACCGACAATGTGTTCCGCGTCGGCACAGCTTCCGCCGTTACCGGCAATCAGCAGCTTACCGCCCTGTTCATAGCAGGCTTCCAGCAGTTCATACGCTTTCCGCACATCATCTTTTACCGCATCAAGTGCCGGATACCGCTCCACCAGTTCCTCTAAATACTTCATAGGTTCCATCTTATCGTTCCTCCTTTTTAAGGGCATTTTGTTATGGGCACTTTGTTATGGGTGTTTTGTCGTGGTTTCTCCAATTATCCAGTCCGCCGCAGACAGCAGATCCGGGGAGTAGTGTTCGAATGCGTTCTTCTGCTCCTCCTCCGTCATGTCTGCCACAGTCTCTGCGCCGTATCCGGTCCCAACAAGCACGGATTTCACGCCGTAGTTATGGCCAGCTTCCACATCCAGCAGCTTATCGCCGATCATATAGGAATTGGCCTTATCCACCTGATAGAACTGCTCTGCCATGAGAAACATTCCGGTCTCCGGTTTGCGGCAATGGCATGCCACCCGGTATTTTCCAATGCCGTGAACCGGGTGATGGGGGCAGTAGAAAAAATGGTCGATACAGGCGCCCTGCTCTTTTAACTGCTCATTCATAAAGTCATGGAGCACGGTTACGTCTTCTTCCTCATAATACCCTCTTGCGACTCCCGCCTGATTCGTCACCACAACGACGGCAAATCCATACTCCCGCAGACGCCGGATGGCCTCCCCCACACCGGGAAGAAGTCTTAAATCCTCCGGCCTGTGTAAATACTCCACCTCTTCGTTAATGGTTCCATCACGGTCTAAAAAAATAACTCTGTCCATGCATCGTCTTCCTGTGATATGTTTTTTTGTTCAAATTATATAGGTTCCCGTTTTACAGATTAAAAGTGTAGTCTCCGTTAGGCATGTGCACCTTCACACTGTCGTAATTCCACCGTTCCTCATCCGTTACCCATGCCTGGGCGCCTCTGAGTTCGAAATTCCAGTCCGTCAGCTGACCGCCTGCCGCTTCCAGCCTGGCCGCCACTTTATGGCGCACATTGTAGGGACAGTATACAAGCAGATATCCGCCTCCGCCCGCGCCCAGCAGCTTCCCGCCAAGAGCCCCCGTCTTCAGCGCCTCATCATAGAGTTCGTTGATCTGCGGAGTGGTGATCTTGCTGCTCATGCGCTTCTTGCTCTGCCATCCGTAGTCCAGCAGCTTGCCGAAGCTGTATAAGTTCCCCTTTAAAAGCTCGTCCTTTAAGGCATAAGCCAGCGCCTTCACCTCACACATGGCGTCGAACGCGTCCTTCTTCTCGTAGTTCTTCACCTGATCCTTGATGATATTGGCGGACACATGGATATTTCCCGTATAGCACAGCAGTAAATTATACTGCAGCTCGTGGATGATTTCCTTCTTAATGCGCAGTGGATTCACCACCACATTGTTGCGTCCATGGAATTCAATGAAGTTAAATCCGCCGAAGGTAGCCGCGTACTGATCCTGATAGCCGCCGTCAATCTTTAAGTCTTCCCGTTCCACCTGGTATGCCAGATCGGCCAGGGCATAACCGTCTAAATAAACGCCCTTCCACTTCGCCATGGCAATCAGCAGCGCCACCATAACCGTGGAAGACGTTCCAAGACCTGATCCTGGAGGTGCGTCGCACTGTAAGTATACCTCGCATCCCTGCTTGATGTCCATGGCCTTTAACGCCGCCGTTACGAGATCCAGGCGGCCGTCGTAAACGTAGTTTTCCTTTGTATTGTATTTCACCGTCATATCGAAGTCCAGCGAATGGACGATAATCTGATCGTCATTCCTGGGAACGATGGAACAATACGCATACTTGTTGATCGTGCTTCCAATGATCGCTCCGCCCTGCTCCACGCAGAACGGCGCCACATCTGTGCCTCCGCCGCCAAAACTGACCCGAAGCGGCGCTCTTCCTCTGATTATCATACAGTTACTGCCCCTTTCTCCACATCATCTATGAAACGGTAATAGTCCTCCGGAATTCCGATATCAATGAAATATCCGTCGTTTACAATTCCGCCGAGAGCCTTCTCCCCGCCGGAAAGCCATTTTGGAATCATATCATGCTCTAAGGATACCTTTCCCTCCGGTATCTCGTCCAGCAGGGCGCGTTTCATGTAATAAACCCCGCCGTTAATCGTCCCCGGACTGGTACCTTCCGTCTTTTCATCAAACGCAGTCAGACGGTCTCCTTCCAGGACAGCCCGGCCATACCGCGACACATCGGGTACCTCACGGAGTACAAGCGCCATGTCCAGATTCTTCTCCTGGCTCATCTTCACCAGACGGTCATACTGAATCTGATAAAAGGTATCCGCATTTAAGACGAAAAAACGCTCATCCGTCACCAGACGGCCGGCATTCTTAATGGCACCTGCAGTGCCTAACAGAGTCTCCTCATACGCATAGGAAACCTTGATTCCCAGACGTTCTCCATCACCAAAATATTCTTCCACCATAGAGCCTTTATATCCAACAGCGAAAACAATTTCCGTGATTCCATGATTCTTCAGCTCCCGCACCACATACTCCATAAACGGCTTATCCCCAATGAGCGCCATGGGCTTCGGTCGGTCAGCCACCACGGAACGAAGCCTGGTTCCCAATCCACCTGCCAGTAATACTGCCTGCATCGTATGATTTCCTCCTGCTATATAAAAATATCTGTAACAGCTACAAAACTGCATAATAATCCATTTTGCATCACATTATACCATAGATTGCGGGAAACAATCCACCATCTTAAGGATTTTGAAATAATTTTGCAGTGTACTTCTACATAATACCTGATTGAAACAATTGAGAACACCCTGGCTTTCTGATATAATTAGCAAAGGATACGATACCATTGATTTGGCAAAAGGAGGTCGTCTTTATGAAATACAAACCACTGCCTGTCGGAATTGACCGCTTTGATGAATTAATTCTCGGTAGCTACTACTACGTAGATAAAACCTGGTTCATAAAGGAACTGCTCGATCTGAAGGGGAAAGTGAACTTATTTACCCGTCCCCGCCGATTCGGCAAAACCCTGAATATAAGCATGCTCCAGTACTATTTTGAAAATACAGGTGAAAATGAATGGAATGAACGCAATCGTTCTTTATTTCAAGGAATGAAAATTATGGAAGCTGGTGACACTTATCTGGCAAAAATGAATGCCTTTCCAGTCATAAACCTCTCCTTGAAATCAGGGAAACAGCCCTCCTATGAACTGGCCTTCGGCTGCCTGCGTGAAGAAATCGCCAGAGAATACAAACGCCATATATCGATTCTTGACAGCGGAAAATTAGAGCTGGAAAGGGATAAATATATGAGAATAGCAAAAGAAGAAGGCAGTGAACAGGAATACGCTACCTCAATCCGTTTTCTCTCTGAATGTCTGACGAAATGTTATGATGCAAAAACCGTTATCCTCATTGATGAATACGATGTACCCCTGGAAAACTCCTGGTTCGCGGGTTTTTATGACCAGATGATAAGTTTTATCCGTTCCGTTTTTGAATCAGCACTCAAGACAAATCCATGCCTGGAATTTGCAGTGATGACCGGTTGTTTAAGGATCTCAAAAGAATCCATTTTTACAGGTCTGAACAATCTGGAGATTCATTCCATTCTGTCTGATGCCTACGGAGAACATTTTGGTTTCCTGCAGGAGGAAGCCGATCAGTTGCTCCAGGATTATCACAGAACGGAAAAGCAGATGGAACTAAAGGAATGGTACGATGGATATCTGTTCGGGAATGCCGAAGTTTATAATCCCTGGAGCGTGATTAATTACGTAAAAGCTCTGTCAATAAACCCGGCAGCATTTCCGTCCCCTTATTGGAAAAATACCAGTTCCAATGCCATAGTAAAGGACCTTGTTGAGAGGGCGGACTTCCAGGTAAAATCTGAAATCGAAAATCTTATAGCCGGCGGCATCATAGAAAAACCGGTTCATGAAGACATCACATACGGAGATATCTATGATTCTGAGGATAATCTCTGGAATTTTCTGTTCTTTACCGGTTACCTGAAACAGACTTCTGTCAGGATGGAAGAGGATATCCAATATGTCCGCCTGGCCATTCCCAACAGAGAGGTACGGTATATCTATAACAGCACAGTTATGAACTGGTTTCGTGATCTGATAAAAACAAGGGATATGACCGCTCTTTATCAGGCACTTTTAAGCGGTGAGACGGAAAGCTTCCAGAAGGAGTTGTCGGAGCTGCTAATAAACTCCATCAGCTATATGGATGGAGGCGAAGCATTCTACCACGGATTTTTTCTGGGAATTTTAGAGAATTTGAAGGAATACCTTGTAACGTCTAACAGAGAGGCCGGACTTGGACGATACGACATTGCGATACGCAGTCTCAATGTATCGAAGTCCCCCATTATTCTGGAGCTGAAGGTGTCCGATACCTACAAAGGTATGGAGACCGCCTGTGACGCCGCTCTGAAACAGATCGAAGTAAACCATTACAACGACTGGCTGCCAGAGGAAGGCTACACAGAAGTTCTTAACTATGGAATCGCATTTTTCAAAAAACAGTGCCGCGTAAAATCAGTCCGCAAAACGCTTGTCTGACCGTAGCATAAAAATAAAAAAAGGCAGTGGCTCATAAAAAACGGTTCTTTCCCTGCTTTTGGGGGGAGCCGAAAAGGAGCCACGAGCGCTTTTCAGCCCCTCTTAATTTTCGTTACAAATTTTAATCTTTTTTATAATTTGGATTTCGATAAAGGAGGATTTTACTTCCCCGTTCCAAATCAGTTGTTTTTTCTGCCAGGAGTAAAGTTGTTTTAGCCGTGCCTCTGGAATAATCTATATCATGTCTTTTGAAAAATGAACAGCCCGTCTGCAAAGTCTCCGACTGCCGTTTATTCATCGCTATCAGAAAAAAATAAAGAATTTCATTAGTTTGATCAGGCATTATGTATTCCACCAAATAATCGGCTTTTATTGTAGTATATTCTCTGTATAAATTACGGTTAATACGAAAAATTCCACCTGTATTATCAAGCATTTTCTCCAGTTGAGGCAAATTTTCAAGCCTCTCCTTAATATTGTATTCCTTAAAAAAGGCAGATTTAGCAATCGTCTCATATTTAATTTTTCGGTTACATATATCCTTATAGATACGTTCTTTATTTTTTGAAGGATATGTAATATCAGGTAAATGCTGTAGACCTGCCAGATGATAAAAAGATTCATATGGGAAACATATATCAAGTTGATACATTTGCTTTTTTCTTCCAAGCAGTATGGAATATCCAACATTATTTAATTCTCCATATATAACCGCAGCATTCCAAAGTAAATCTACACCCATTTTTTCTCCCTGGTATAACAAAAGGTCCTGCATATGCAGAACCCTTTGGCATATTTTCTTTCGGTTCTTATTTATTCATGAACCTATTCAGAATGTGGAGACTATGCAACCCCTTCTTTGCCTGTACATATCACTTGTCTGACCAAGCCATATGCATTAACAGCTACAGATACTCTTGTTATCTGCTGTTATTATTATAATACTCTTTTTTTTTAACTATGTCAATTTAACTTTGTATTTTTTACCAAACGTTTTATACCAAACGAAAGTCTTCCTCCACCACACTCCACGCCGCATCCACGCTATAATACTCGCGAATATAATCCTGCGTTTTCCGGCTCAGTTCACGGAGACTCTCCGGGTCCTGGTAGAGACGGACCGTCTCTTCGGCAAATTCTTCCGGGGCGTCCTTGATGCACATGACCGATTCAGCCTCCGCGATTCCTTCCGCGCCGATCGAGGTTGTAACGACAGGCGCGCCGTTATAAAGCGCCTCGATAACCTTGCCTTTGACTCCGGCGCCGTAGCGCAGGGGAACTACCACGATCCGGCAGGTGCGGTACAGCTCGGAGAGTTCTTCTTCAGAGACGAAGCCCTTCACGATGATACCGTTTCCCGGCTGCTCCAGGGACTGGATTTCCTCTGTCACCTTCGATCCGACGATGTAGAAGGGAACCTCCAGTTTTTCACGGATCTTAGGGAATATCTCTCGGGCGAACCAGAGAACCGCATCCACATTCGGCGGATGGGCGAAGCCGCCTACAAACAGCAGTCCTTCCCTCTTCTCAAAGTCATCCGGGACCGACTCTAAGAATTTCTCGAATACATAGGCCACGATTGCCTTTACCCGGATTGTGGGATCGATCATATGGATCGCGTCGCGCTCCACATAGGACGGATAATACGATACCGCCGCCTTCCGCATGATGCGGAATTCGATGGCTTTCCAGTATTCCGACGCATCCCGCTTCTTTTCGTCCCCTGTCAGCTGGTATTCACGGCCCTCTCTCAGGAAATGGAGATCATGGCCGTAGTAAATCATCTTGATATTGGTGTGTTCCTCTATAAAGTCCACGTATTTTTCCGCAATATGAGGCCTGTTTAAATAGGCGGCTGTGATGTCATCCCCATGCTCCTTCAGCCAGTCCCAGATTTTCACCTGATAGTCGCGTCCATAGAGGATTTCTATCCCCATCTGCATCAGTACGGTGGAATACGGCTCCTCGTGAAGGAAATTGTCGCCTAAAAATTTTACCACATAGCCCTTTTCCAGGAACATCTTTAAATACTGGAAGGTGGTCTTAGACCCCGCGTCCCTGTCATACGTAGGAACGTAGTGATCGATCACCAGGATAATATCCTTTCCCTGGCTCCGCTCGCGTGCCCGGAATGGGTCCGGATTACCGTTGTTTACACACTGTTTCCTGAATTCATCCGCCCATTTTTCCTTTAACTTCACGGAATTTTCCACCTGGTACCGCTTAAGGCCGCTGCCACTCACATCGGTTCCATTGGAAATGCCTTCAAAATGGATTACCTTCGAAAGCGGCTGATATACCACCCGGTAACCAGCCTTTCTCACCTCGAAAGCAAGGTCGGAATCTTCACAGTACGCAGGCGCAAACCGGTCGTCGAAACCGCCGATCTGTTTCCACAGATTATTGGATAAGAGAATTGCGGCTCCTGAAATATAGTCCACATCTTTTACGTAATTATATTCCGGCTTGTCCGGATCGTCCAGACGGCCGTAATTCCAGCCGGAACCGTCGCTCCAGATGATTCCGCCCGCCTCCTGAAGCCGCCCATCCGGATAAACCAGTTTGGAACCCACCATACCAATCGACGGATCGCGCTCGATTAAGTCCACCAGGCTCTTAAGCCATCCCGGTGTGACCTGGGTGTCGTTATTCAAGAACATCACGTATTTTCCGCGGGCCGCCTTCGCCGCCTGATTGCAGTTGCGTAAGAATCCCTGATTCGTCTCATTTCTGCAAATGGTCACGTGTTCCACAAATTTCGACAGCTCCATAGTGGCATCCGTCGAGACATCATCCGCGATAATCACCTCATACGATACATCCGTGGTGTGTTCCAAAATAGAGGCCAGGCAGACATACGTATAATCAATCTGATTGTAAACCGGAATGACGATAGATACCATCGGCTCTTTCTCTTCTTTAAACCTGAGTTTTCCATGAATCCGGTATCCCTCGCCGATCTTCATGTCTCCCTCAATGAGATTCCGCCCCTCGGGAGTGGTGTATAAGTGGAAGGACTCCACCGGATGGCGGAATGTGTTCTTCACATAGCCCAGGATCTTCCGTTTTCTGGTTCCCTTGGGAAACTTCTGGTTGAATTTCTCTCCCAGCTTTCTCTTCACCTTGAAAATGATGGCTTCATGGCGGTTTAAGACTGCAATCGTCTGGGCCATGTTCTCGTTATCCTGGCGGAGATTGCCGATCATCACTTCCAGATTCGTCACATGATTGTCCGTCAGACGCTTCAGCTCGATCTGCTTGCGGATAGACAAATCTTTTTCCTCAATCTCCAGTTGGAGCTGTTTTACCCATTCCCGCTGCTTTTCTACCGCCCGTTTTACCTCGTTCATGTCTTCCGGAATTATATGGACATCGTGCATGTAATTCGTCAGATAGATCTTCTGGTTCTCTCCATGAACATACTCCTGGAAATGGTGTTCCATCTCTCCGTAAACCGGGATCATTTCCGGGCGGATGCCGAAATTCACCATAAACTCCGGCAGAGTCGTCTCTCCCAGAAGGCTTCTGTACTGCTCATAAAAATAATACAGCATACGGTAACGGATAAAGCGCACCGGAATCGGGAAAAAGAACACCCATTCATAGTCGAGACAGCACGGGCCGTCTTCGGTCACCATGATGTTCTCGAACAGGCAGTCCACATTGGAGGCAACAAATGCCTCGTCCTGTTCCGCTGTTAATTCACCAGCCAATAACCCGGCTGCTCCGGCCTCTGTTTCTCCATCGGAATTCGTATACCGTCCAAACACAGCAGTAAACTCATCCGTCAGCTCAAACGGTCTTAAGAAACCTTGCCGAACCTCCAGGACCAGTTCCATGGCTTTCTTCAGTTCCTCCACCGGGACACGTTCCTCTTTTATTTTGCGGCCCAGGATCTCGGCCATGGTCTCCCCCTTCAGAAATGGGAAACGCGCAGTGCGTCCCTCCTGATCCAGTGTCACCAGGGCTACTCCCAGAGGACTCTGATCGGTCAGACGGTCATATTTTTCCTTCATCGACCGGATATGGGAGACTGCCTGCTCGTTTAAAGCCGTTTTCTCCACATACTGTTTCCCGTCCTCTTCCACGATACAGGTCCGTATCTGAAACTCTTCCCGGCGGGTCCTGTTGTATTTAATGTACTTAGTCTTCTTCATAGCTGCTCCATATGGCTAAAAATGAGTTTGCAAACGTTTCAAACAGTCCGGCTTCACATATTTCGTCGAAAAATTTTCCCGGATCAAACCGGATATATTCCGGATAATCGTAAGCGAGGACCGCGTGAGCCAGCTCTCCCTTCGCAGGAAGATGCTCATCCGAATAGATGGTCACGGGCAGACGGTAATCCGGCATGGGATAATAGTATTCGAGTTTGCCGCATTTTCCGTCAGAGGCGCTGCACAGAAGCTCCGTCAGCTCCTTCTTAAGCAGGCAGGTCTCATCCGGTTTCACGCCCGACTTATATTTGAGACCAAGACGGTTATCCACCGCTACAATCAGGGTTCCGCCCGGCTTCAGCAGAGATTTAGCCCTGTTAATCTGCACTTCATACGGTATTTTCAGGGATCCGGCCATCACCACGTAATCAAATGCGCCGCCCTCATACGTGTCAAGGCTGCCCTTCACATACTGAATATTCCCGCAGGCGCCATGGCGGAGGCGGTTCACTTCCAGGTCCTCCAGATCTTCATCCAGAACGGTCACGTCCTTCACCCGTCTGCTGTAAAGGCCGGTTAAAGCCCCGCAGCCGGATCCGACCTCAAGAAGAGAGGCTTCCGGTTTGAAATCAAACCATTCCAGTACATTTTCCCGGGTATCCGATAACGCGTAAAAGTATGCGGGCTCCGGCTCTTCCTTAATCGCCAGCTTCGTGTCGCCGTGATACTTCATCAGGAGATCTTTTATTTCGGAACTGATGCTCCCCATATCATTTTCCTCCTCCCCGTTTCAGGGCCACCTTCACTTCCGATTCCATATCGTAGACGCCCACTGTGTTCTTATTGGAAATTACCGTTATATTTGCAATATCATACAGACGGTGATATACCACGTGCTCCCCGTTTTCAAATCCGGTACAGCTCATGGAAAGCAGATATTCGCCTCCCTGAAGCGACATCTTCTGACTGAATTCCACCTCGTATTCGTCGCCGTTCTTCACCGGCTTTACATCCGCCGATTCATACATGGTATTGGTTCCCGTCAAATCGGCTCCCCGTTTATCCTTGATCGTATACGTAAAAATCGGGGTATCCAGACTGGTGTTAAAATGGATCCGCTCTTTAATCGTAAACATCTCGCCCTTTAAAAGCAGGTTCGTCAAATTGCCCCGCTCGTCAAAAAGGCCGAAATCCACGATCTCCGCCCGTCCATCGCCATACTCCGTCTTTGCGGGATTGATCGTCAGTTTTTCCTTCATGAGGCCGCTGTGGGCTTCCGCCTTCCGCTTCTGTCCGGCGGCGCTGTCTCCCGAGAAATCACTCATCTCCTCCGAATTCAGTTCCACCAGCTCGTCTTCCAGCTGATCCATCTGATTTGCCAGAATCTTCTTATATAAATCAACCATCTTCCCCGGTTCTCCCTGGGCGATAAATGCACCTTTGTTCAGCACCACGACGCGGTCGCAGTACTTAATAATGGCGCCCATATCGTGGGTAACCATCAGAATGGTGGTGCCGTTCTTCCTGATCTCTTCCATACGCCGGTAGCACTTGGCCTGAAAGAAGACGTCGCCTACCGACAGCGCCTCGTCGACGATCAGAATCTCCGGCTCCACATTAATCGCAAGCGCAAAAGCCAGCCGCACAAACATACCGCTGGAATACGTCTTAACGGGCTGATAGACGAAATCTCCGATATCGGCAAACTCCAGAATATCCTGAAGCTTCGCCTCCATCTCCTTTCTGGAAAAGCCCATCATGGTGCCGTTCATAAAGATATTTTCAATGCCGGTGTAATCCATGTTGAATCCGGCTCCCAGCTCCAGTAAGGCGGAGATCACTCCGTCCACCTCCACCTCGCCGGTCGTCGGGGTCAGAACCCCGGTAATAATCTTTAGGATGGTGGACTTACCGGAACCATTTGTTCCGATGATTCCCACCGTCTCGCCTTTATTTACATCAAAGGAAATTCCGTTTAACGCGTAGAAATCTCTGTGAAAATTTTTATGGGTAATGCTCATCGCCTCTTTTAAACGGTCGATGGGATTTTCGTATAGCCGGTAAATCTTTGTAACATCCTTTACCGAAATCGCACTATTTTTTGATTTCACGAATCTTAGTCCTCCATTTCGGGCCTCTTACAGTACATCGGAAAAATGCGGCCGCAGCTTTTTAAATACCTTCAGTCCGAGCAGCATCAAAATGATGGTCACCGCCCAGAAGTAGATTCCCAGTGTCGGCCGCATCCAGAATCCGTCCCCGGTCAGCATGCTGTCGCGGTAACCGGCCACGATGTAGTAAAATGGATTAATTTTTAACAGTGGTGTCAGCCACGCAGGCGCATTGGGGAGTATCTCCGGTGCCCACATAATGGGTACCATCCACATCCCAAACTGCAGCATAATTCCTATAATCTGCGCCATGTCTTTGAAAAATACATTGATAGCGCTGGTGAAATACGTCACAGCCAGCGAGAGCATGGAACATGCAAACGTATAATAAATAATCTGTAACCAGCTGAACCTGGGCGGTATGCGGTATGCCAGGAAGACAACAATCATGATAATGGCGAAAATTCCATGTACCATCATACAGGACAGCATCTTGATGACTGGCAGTATCTCCACACGGAATACCACCTTCTTGACCAAATAGCTGTACTCCTGCAAACAATTAGTTCCCGAGTTTAACACCTCGCTGAAGTAAAACCATGGCATAATGCCTGGAATCAACCACAACACGTAAGGGTAGTCCACTGGCGGCACACTCTTGAATCCCAGCTGGAATACGCAAAAATAGACGATCACAGTCGCAAGCGGCTGTAAGAACATCCACACGATACCGAAATAGGAACCTACAAACCGCTTCTTAAAGTCCGCCTTTGCCAGGTCCAGAATCAATTTTCTCTTGTGTACAATCTCTTTACATAAGGAAACCAGATAATCCATGGTCCGCTCCTCTCCGGTTAAAATTTAAATGTATCCCGAATACCGCTCCACTTCTGGTCCTTATCGGAAATGATCAGTTCCATACCTTCCTCGATCGGCCAGTCGATGCCGATCTCCGGATCGCTCCAGAGAATTCCGCCCTCGTCGCCCGGATGGTAGAAATCCGTACATTTGTAAGCAAATTCCGCCTCATCGGACAGAACCAGGAAGCCGTGGGCAAAGCCCTCCGGGATATAAAACTGCTTTTTATTCTCTGCAGTCAGTTCAACGCCAAACCATTTCCCGTACGTCTCGGAATCAGAACGAAGATCCACCGCCACGTCAAAGACGCTTCCGCGCACTGCGCGCACCAGCTTTCCCTGTGGAAACTGCTTCTGGAAATGAAGGCCGCGAAGCACACCCTTCACAGACATGGACTGGTTGTCCTGCACAAATACCATGTTAAGTCCTGCTTCCTTAAAATCATTCTGGTTATAAGTCTCCATAAAATATCCCCTGGAATCCGGAAATACAGACGGTTCAATCACATAAAGCCCTTTAATATCACACGGTGTTACTTTTATCTTTCCCATATTTTCATGCTCCTTTACATCACTTTGTCATTTCTTGTCTTGTAGCATTCTATCACAACTCAGCTTAAATTTCCACTAGATGGGGGATTTTACCTTAGAATTCGTGTATCTTCCCATCTTGTCAGATGATATTTACTCTGCTACAATGTAAACACATAAAGGTGCTGCCATAGCAAACGGCTCACCTTGGTTAACAGTTACTATCAAAAAGCAACCACGACTTTGGAGAGAGGCGGTTGCTTTTTGATAGTAGTCTTTCTTGTCTTCTTTGTCAGTATGTCTGATACTCACGACTGTTACTACAATACTGACCACAGTCACGATGATACCGACAATCCCAACAACAATCTCTAACATCATCTGTCCTTTCGTTCTTATTTTTTTCCACTTTATATTTTAGAATCCTTGACACAATCATTCTACTCTGCTACAATGTAATTACAAAAAGGTGCTGCCATAGCAAACGGTTCACCTTGGTTAATAGTTACTATCAAAAAAAGCAACTACTACTTTGGGAAGTCGAGCGGTTGCTTTTTTGATGTCAATTTATTCTGTCTTTTTTGTCATCATGTCTGATACTCACCACTGTTACTACAATACTGATCACAGTCACGATGATACCGACAATCCCGACAACAATACCTAACATCATCTGTCCCTTTCGTTCTTATTTTCCACATATGTATCACCTCCGAAAATACGGGAAGTTCTCAAAATGTACTCATTTCGCCGAAAGGTGAACCACTTACCGTTTTGGCAGCACCCTTATTATCCCGATACTTTCCCCCAATATTCCCGATTCATCGTTATTTTCATAATCACCCACCTCGGAAGCTTCCTATACCGTTTCCCCATCAGATATCCCAGATACTTAAATCCGCTTTTTACAATCACTCCGGGGATCAGCCATGGCTTTTTCTGTTCTACGAGCCATTTACACGTCTTTTTCACCAAACGGATTCCCTCGCTCTCTGAGCGGATTCCGTCAAATACTTCCGGGTGGTCTGTCTGGGAAACTGCAAGATCAAAATTGCGCTTTAGCTGAGCGCTGCACCCATAATTATGAGAATGAATCACCCTGGCCTCTGCAACATAGGCAATCGCCTGCCCCCGATAGAGAACTGCATTTCCTGCGTAAATCATATCCTCATTAAAGATCGTCTGGTTCGTAAATCCGCCTGCCTCAAGAAAAAGCCTTCTGTCATAGGCACAGCAGACATTGGAAGCAAAGAATGTCTTAATTCCCAGTTCCTCTAAATCGCCTTTCGTCTTCACATAGCTTTCCGCCGGATAGTTAAAGGACCTGGTATATTTTTCCGCCGGAGCGCAGTCACGGTTTGGCAGCTGTCTCGCATAGGCCGCCGCCACGTATTCTCCTGACGGCCCTTTCTGACTCAGTCCCTTTACCAGCGCTCCGATTAACTCCCTGTCCGCGGGGATCGCATCGTCCGTCATAAATACCATGATATCGGCTTCCGAATATGAAGCTCCCTGGTTTCTCGTTCCGCCATGATCAAACTCATTTTTTGTCACGTGGTGTACTTCCAGATTTGGGACAGTCTCATAAATATCTTCTTTCCAGAAAGACTGTTCCGTATTCATAATAATAATGCGCCGGATCGGATAGTTTTGCTTTCCCAGCCGCTCTAAAAGCGTTTCAAATACCGCATCCGGTTTATATACCGGAATAATGACATCCACCGTTCGGTTTTTTTCAATCGTTTCTACTGCCATAGTCCAGCCTTTCTGTTATTTATTTCTGCTATCTGTCATCTGTTTGCTATCTACCATCTGTTTGCTATCCATCATCTGTCTACAGTCTCCCATCATCTGATACACGTCACAGAGCAGATTCTCACAAGCGCATAGATGCTGACAAAACACTCCAGATAATAAATCCCCTTCGAATAATCCCTCTTAATAGTCAGATTATCTCCATAAATCATCAGCAGAATCAGCGGAAGAATAGGCAGGAAATACCGCCCCTGGATTCCCGCGATATAGGTGAAGCCCTTTGGAGTCCAGCCCAGAAGCATGGAGGTCAGCACCAGACAGAAGCTCAGTAATGTAAGAACCGCGATCCACACCTTCTGACCGGGCTTAAACGGAGTGTGATCCCCGGCTCTCCTTACAGAGCTTACAATCAAGATTCCCCACAACAGGTACAGACAGAAATACGGAACCGTCAGATTGGGATCCAGATTTCCCAGATACCCGCCCAGCATGGTGGCCTGATAGTAGTCTAACTGCGTCACCAGTGTCTCATAATAAATCAGGAACGCCTGGTACGGCTCCTTTAAGATATCCTGGATCGTATATCCGGCCGATCCGCCTTCCCAGCTGATTATATTTTCCGTATCCTGAATCCAGGCGGACAGTACCACGTTGTTGATTAAGAAGATAGCCAGCGCCATCACTCCAATGACCGCGGCTACCGAGATCCAGTACCGTTTCTTCTCGCCGAATTTTGACGCCGGAATCAAAAGGCAGATCCCCGCCAGCGGCAGATATACAATTTTACACGGTTCTAAAAGGACAAGAAGAAGTCCAAGAACCACCGTATCACGAATTCCGATCTGTATCTTCTCGTAGGCCAGATAAAAGCACCATGCGAAAAACAGGAGAGACAGGCCGATAAGCGACGTATCGTACGATAAGGAGGCAGCCAGATGGAGGGTCATGGGGAGAAGACTCACGGCCATGAACATTTCTTTCTTAAACGGCATAATCCGGACAGCCAGCCATGCCATGCCGGCAAATGCCAGCAGGTTGAACAGACGCCCCATATAGATGAGCGGAATATATCCCAGATGCAGTACTCTTGCAAAGGAAATGCCCAGCGCCTGCGGTAAGTAGACCACCGGCGTTGTATTCACCGGCGCCTCGAAACGGACCGTCGTGCCGCTGCCTGCATCCTTCGTAAACAGTTCCCTAAGCATCAGCGCGTAGGAATCCCGTCCCACGCTGGAATACGGTTCCTCCCGTCCGTCCTGCTCCCGCACCAGCACGTTGCCGCCCCGGGCAATGTATTCCTTTTCCTTATCCGACGCCGATGAAAGGAATGCCTCGTCCGCCACTGCCTGTTTCCCCATAATCTGGTTTGACAGCCGGTATGCGCTGACGAAATGGCGCGGTTCGTCCGGAGCCGAAAACGGCGGCAGTATCATCATGTAAAAGAGTCCCAGGCAGATGACCGTAGCCGGAAACAACCAGCCAGGTTTCTTCCCGTATATCCAGAGTATTCCGGCAAGAACTGCCAGAAACACGATCCCCAGCCGCAAAACCCAGATATAAAAAAGACGCACGGACTCGTATTCCGGAGAAGGAATGGCGTCAATCACATTGTGATACGGCTTTACGAAGACGATGAGAAGAAAAAGGATTGCGGCCGCCGCCATCCACAGACCGCTCTGTCCCGCAATCTTTTTTGCAGTTTGAAGATTTCTCTTCTTTCCGACTTTAACAGTATCTGTGTTCATCGCGCGTTTCTCCCTTCTTATCCGGATAGGTTTCCACGCCCTTTCTGTTCCCATCTTCTTTTCTGTCTCCATCTTCCTTTCTGTCTGCATCTTCTTTTCTGTCGAGCGCCATCTGCTGGATCAGCTCCGTCACCCTGCTTTCCAGCTGTGAGATCTTGAGCGACAGAAAGAACACCTTCACAAGCAGAATAAAGATCACAAACATGAAGATGAAATTAGAGGTGGAATACGTTCCGACGAAATCAGACAGAATGTCGGCTAATCCCGGGAATATGCTGAACACAACCATCATCAGGGCGAACATCACCCAGAATATGGAGTCCTCAATCTTTACCTTGGACTGACGGATCTTTCTCAGCACAAAAAATGTCAGCAGTATGGAAACTATTATCAGTACCCACCGAAGTATAACGGTCATCGTACATTCTCCCTTCTCTTATCCTCAGGCGCGTTTCCTGAAATTCTGCACCAGCAGGATGGAAAACATCATTTTCCCCATGTAACGAGCGGCGCTCACAGGCTTTAAGTAACTCTCTCCGAGGATTCTCTCATCCATCGTCACCTGAATCTCCGCCACCCGCGCGCCCTGCTTCAGCAGATAGGAAATCGTATCCGGCTCCGGGCCATAGTTTAAGCCTTCTGCAAACTCACGGATCATGCGCTCATTAAACATACGCATTCCGGAGGTCGGGTCCGCGACTGAAACTCCGGTTGTCAGCCGGATCGCCGCCGACAGCAGCCTGCTTCCCAGCATGCGCATGGAATTCGGCTTCTTCTCCGTGACGAAACGGGAACCGATCACAATATCGTATCCCTCATCCATTTTTTCCCGCATTGCCTCAATATATTCCGGCCTGTGCTGTCCGTCGCCGTCAAACTGGATCGCGTAGCGGTATCCTTTACGGTACGCATACTTGAGTCCTGTCTGAAATGCCCCGGCCAGCCCCAGATTTACAGGCAAATCGATCAGATGAAATCCGCAGCGCCGGCAGACAGCCGCCGTCTCATCCGCAGAGCCGTCATTGACGATCACGTAATCAAAGATGGGATATTCCTCCTGAAGCCCCGTCACGACACGCTCAATATTGAGCGCCTCGTTATACGCAGGTATGATCACCAGCACCTTGTCCATGGTCAACCCCCTCCCTGTCGTTTCTTCGCTCTGTGAAATACATAGAATGCCTGACCCATGAAGCACATCATGAGCACCAGCATTTCCAGCATATAGGAAAATGCCCCTCCGTTGATTCCGCCGATCTTAACCAGAAGAAACGACAGAACCACGGACAGAAGGCACACAGGAACGTATCCAAAGAAGATCCTGCGCTGGCATTTCATAATAACAAGCACATAATAAAACAGATTCATAACCGCAAAGAACCCGCCTCCCAGAATAATATACAGAAGTCCGGACTTATATGGCGCCAGCTCCACATTGGAGATCGCCCCCAGCACCGGCACGCCGATCGCCCAGGCGCCGGCCAGTGCGATGACTGTCAGGACCAGTATAATGGCCACCAGCCTCTTTAAATCCCGGGTAAATTCGACGAACTTTTTTTCCTCCCACTGGTAGGACATCTTCGTTAAAAACGGCCGGATCACGAAGTTGGCCGCCAGATTGATGACAGAGGTCGGCATAAAGACAGCCACGAAAATGGCGGTGTCCATCGAGGTCATCTGTGCATCCACAGCATATTTCGCCATAGCAAAGATCAGGCCGTCGAGGAAGACCGACAGAAACAGAAGAAAGGATTCCCGGATCAAAGCCAGGGATTTTCCTGCCGCCCGCGAAAGGTTCACGCCGGGCACCAGCTTCATGGTGTTCCAGTCGAACAACAGAATTCCGGCCGCCTGGGCCAGTACTGCGATTACACAGGAAAATACCAGATCCTGTGTCGCATAAAGCGCGCCCAGAAACAGGATTACCGACAGAATCGTCCGGTATGCCATGGCTTTCCCGGTCAGATAGAGACGTCCTTCCCGCTGGAATTCCGATTCATAGACATCGGCAAAGCCATCCAGAACCTTATAAATTACCATCAGAAAAACCACCACCGTCTTCTGGCGTGAATATCCATCCGGTACGATAAACGAATTAACGAAAATATAAATTATGCCGAATATAACGGCCGCCATACACGTATAAAGCCTGACACGCCGGTACTCTCCAAAGGTGTAGGCCTGATTTACATCGGTGCTCTGAAACGGACGCATACCAAAATAGGCCACCAGAAACATCTGCTGACCGAATGCGCTGAACGCAAATCCGAAGATACCGCCCTGCTCCGGGCCGATTAAATGATTGACCAGAGCAGTCAGAATCATGCTGGAGCCGGCATAAATCAGGCTCCCGATCATGTTCCAGGCAATATTCTGCCGTTCTACCTCGGCAGTTCCTGTACGGAGACTGCCGAACATCCTTTGTCTGAGCCATTTCATATCTTCTTCATTCCTCTGTCTGTGACCGTTTCTCCCGACAGTACTGCTCCGTCGCCCAGGTCGAGAATGTAGGGATAATGGGTCTTCCTCTTCTCCACCGGAGGCATCTGCATATAGTCCCCGTACATATAGGTGAGAATGTCATGCTCTGTTCTTGGAAATACCAGCTTAAAGCCCTCAAAATCCAGCTTCATGCCCGGCGAAAACGCCGCCTTCTCCACTACATTCCAGAATGGGTTCGTATCCGGATAAAAGGCCATGCGCTTCGTATCTTTCCCCTCGTAACGGCGGCAGATCTTCTCACAGCGGGCCGCCAGTCCCCGCTTCGAGATGCGGAGTCCCTTCAGCACGTTATGCACTGCAATACAGATGGCGGTGATCACCCTGGCCTTCCAGCCGGTCTGGGCCAGATACGGCCGGGGAATCGACCGCAGAATTAAAAGTTTACTGAAAAACCAGGCCTCCCATGCCTGAAGCTTCATGAGAAACCCGGAATCCGGTATATCGTCATATACATACATATCTAAAAATACTCCGAGAGGGCTGTCCACATCCCTCATGGGAGAATCCACGAATCTGGTGCCGCGGCGGCAGATCCTCGTCGTCATCAGCGGGTAATTCTCACTGGTCCGCCAGTTCAGGACGTAATACTTATCGCCGAGTTCTTCTTCCACCAGCTTTAAAAGGCACTCAAAATCCTTCCTTGGCATGGCAACGTCAATGTCGTCATCCCACGGAATAAACCCCTTATGCCGAATCGCTCCAATCGCCGTTCCCGCCATTCCGAAGCAGAGAAGCCCGTGGCTGTCACAGAGATCCATGACATCCTTCAGTATCTCCAATTCCATCTGCTGTACACGGGAAAGGATCTCCGGTTCATAAAAACCTGCCATCCGTCTGCCTCCAATTTCTAACAATGTTCCGTTTTATTCTACAATATTGGGGCGGAAAAGTAAAGCCTCTCAATTAACTGGATAAATGGCACAACTGACAGGCTGATGGAGTTGAGGCACAGCCTCCCAAAGCGGTTTCACGGAGTTCAGAAGGAAGCTTTTTGCCCACAGAGTACATGGTAGCCAGCATCTCATCGAAGGGGATCAGCTGTCTGATTCCGCTTAAGGAAATCTCTGCAGCGATCAGGGCATTGGCCACACCGGAAGCGTTGCGGTTCTGGCAGGGATATTCTACAAGGCCGCCTACGGGGTCGCAGACGAGGCCAAGCATGTTCATGAGAACCGTGGAGGCGGCGTAGAGGCACTGCTCCGGGGTTCCCTCCATCAGCTCTACCGCGGCTGACGCGGCCATGGCGGAGGCGATTCCGACCTCGGCCTGACAGCCCCCTACGGCTCCAGCCACCGTGGCGTTGCGCATGGCCAGGTAGCCGACGGCTCCAGCGTTGTAAAGGGCGTCAATAAGCTGGTCGTCAGTAAGGCCGTACTCTTCCTGAAGGGCCAGCAGCAGTCCCGGGACGATGCCGGAGGAGCCTGCTGTGGGGGCCGCTACGATCAGTCCCATGGAGGAATTTACCTCCAGGACAGCCATGGCGTGGGTGATCGCCCGGCTCATGACTGTACCGCATACGGCTTGTCCATGTTCCCGGCGTACGGCCAGCTTCCGGGCCTCTCCGCCGATCAGGCCGCCCATGGATTTCCCTGGCCTTTCAATCGGCTCTGTGGCGGATGAGCGCATGATCTCCAGGACACGCCTCATACGTCCGTCCGCCTCCTCGGATGTTGTCTCTCCCTGGTCACATTCTCTCTTCCGCATAATCGTTGATATCGGACAATGATTTTCACTGCATAAATCCAGAAGCTCTCTGGCATTTTTAAAATCCATCATTTTTCTTCTCCTCACCTGTGCCGCCTGCTTCAGATACACGGCGGCGCCATTCCTATGACTGTACGATCATCACATCATGAACGTGGCTGTTTTCTCTTAAGGTCTCAGTTATATTTTCGGGCAGGCGGTTGTCAGACTCCACAATGGTGTAGGCCGTATGTCCCTTCGCCTCGCGGAATATTCTCATAAAGGCAATATTGACGCTGCAGTCGCTCAATACTTTTGTGATATGGGCGGCGACACCCGGCTTGTCCTGATGGACGACGATGACGGCGCTGTACTCGCCGGAGAAATCCACCTTCACCTGGTTGATGCGCACGATCCGCACCTTTCCGCCCCCCAGAGACTCCCCGCGCACGGTCATGACCTGGCCGGCCTCATTCTCCATGCGGATATCCACGGTGTTTGGGTAAATATCGGTTTCCGTATCATTTACAATGAATTGAAACTCAAGGCCCCGCTCGTCAGCGATACGGAATGATTCCCGGATCCTGGTATCATCCGTGGAAAATCCCATAATTCCGCCTAAGAGAGCCCGGTCCGTACCGTGGCCTTTGTACGTTTTGGCAAATGACCCGTAAAGGGTAAATTCTACCTTCTTAAGCGGCCCATTGATCATCTTTTGGGCGAGATAGGCAATGACAGCGGTTCCCGCCGTGTGTGAACTGGATGGGCCGATCATATTAGGCCCCAATACATCAAAAACACTGATAAACGACATGATAACCTCCCTGCACCGTTTCCTGTTTTTTCATTTCACGGTTGACATCTTTATGGTCTCATTATATCATGGCATTATGTATGAATCCAATTCATATATTTTATATACTTATTGAATATTTTTAATAGATTATATTCCGGAATCATCCTTGGAAAGGGGCGTAAATCAAATGGAACTGCGTCAGTTGAGCACATTTATCCGGGCGGCACAGCTTCAGAGCTTTTCAAAGGCAGCCGGGAGCCTGGGGTATTCTCAGTCCGCTGTCACGGTACAGATCCGGCTGCTGGAGGAGGAGCTGGGCACCAGACTCTTCGACCGGATCGGAAGAAAGGTCACACTCACACCGCAGGGAAGCCAGTTTTTGACCAGTGCTTACGATATCCTCTATGAGGTCAATCGGGCGAAGCTGTCCGTCAGCGATGAAACGGAACTCAAAAATCCCCTCCATATCGGCACCATTGAGTCCCTCTGTTTTTCGAAATTTCCTTCTATCCTGCGCTATTTCAGGGAACATCACCCGAAGGTAGCGATACGGATCACCACCGCGCCGCCGGAAGAATTGATCGAAATGATGGAACACAACCAGCTGGATCTTATCTATATTCTGGACGAGCCCCGCTATGACAGCAACTGGTATAAGGCCATGGAACAGAAGGAAGAGGTGGTCTTCCTCTCCTCGCCCTCCTTTCCTTTAGCCGGAAAGAAAGGGATTAAACTGGAGGAGCTGCTTCATGAGCCCTTCTTCCTGACGGAGAAGAATGCCAATTACAGGCGCGCATTTGACCGCTATCTGGCAACGAAGAATATACTGCTGACCCCATTTCTGGAGATCAGCAATACCGAATTTATCATTAAAATGATCGAGGAGAACAAGGGTCTCTCCTTCCTTCCACGCTTCGCCGTTATGGAAAGCGCCGCAAAGGGGCAGACCTGTGTCCTCGATGTCACCGATTTCCACGCCTCCATGTACCGCCAGATCTTCTACCACAAGGATAAATGGAAGACGCGGGAAATGGATGAATTTATACGGCTGGCCATGATGGAATGAAAACGAAGAGCCCGGCTCGCCGGACTCTTGCGCCGGAGCGCGGTTGCTTCAGCAACCAAATTTCCTTAGCGCGGAGTGCGCATCCCCCGGAGGGTTTTCATTCCATAGGACGAACTTTCCTATGGAATGAAAAAAGCAGCATCAGAATCTGCCTTAAACAGATTCTGATGCTGCACTTCTTTCATCTTTTACAGTCCAAAGCCCGGTCCGACTTCCTGTCTTTCCTTCTCTGCGGCTTCTTCTGCTGCCTTCTGCTCGGCTGCGGCCTGTGCCGCTGCCTGCTCTTCCGCCTGACGGCGTGCAGCTTCTTCCTGCTGTGCCGCTGCGGCCTGATTCTTCATATCCTCGCTTACCAGCGGATCGGTCGGATCCCATGTCTGTTCAACCGGTATCGGAGTTACGGTTGGTTTATAGTATGGGCCTACACTTACCGGATCCTCGAAGATCTCGATCGTGGTGCCGATCGGGCAGTTGTCATATACCCACTTGGCATTCTCCGCGGTCAGACGGATACAGCCAAGGGAACGCACCACGCCCAGTCCGTTATAACCGACGGACTGCATCGTGTAGATGTCGGGTTTGTCGTAACAGACCGAGTGAATCAAAAATCCCTGTCCAGCGGTAATTCTGGTCGCATACTGGGTATAGGTATCATTTACCATAAGGCGCCAGCGGTACTTCTCCGGTGTATGGAAGGTTCCCAGCGGGGTGTCATCTCCCACGGAACACAGCATGGATTTCACCGGAATAATGTATCCGTTATCGCCATCCTTTGCATAAGGAATCAGTGTGTTTAGCTGTTTGTTGACCTTAATTACGTAGGAACTCTGGATTCCGATAATCGGGTCTAAATCCTGGACCAGTTTTCCCTGTTCGTCGAAGTAAAACTTCAGTCCGTCTAAGTACTGCCAGCCGGTTAAGAAAGAGTTGTCTCTGACATAGTAGCGCACTCCGTCATGATCGACCCAGCCGGTAAACACACCGCCAGGAACATCCGTGTAGCGTGTTACGCCATTGTCATCATAGAATCCAAATGGAAGATTCGTTCTGACAGACGGTGTCCCGTCGCTCTCGTTATGATTCACTTCTGTCAGGTAAGCCTCCAGGCTCGTCAAGGGTTTCCCCTCTCCTACGGTTCCAGCCGGACTTCCAGTCATGGCCAGGCCAAGTTTTTCTTTGCCTGAAACAGTTGCCCGGTACCAGACATCCAGTACCTGTCCTGCGTATCCTGAAAGCTTCATCTGAATCGCTTCAATCTGATTCCCGGTATTCTCTCCGCCTGCCACAGCTCCGTCAGAAACCCAGCCCTGCCAGCCGCCGTCGTGTAAGTATACGCGGTAGGAAATACTCCCGTCCACACCGGTGAGCCATACCTTAAGGCCCTCCACCGGCGATGCTGAATCTGATGCCGACTGCTTGTCCATGGCTTCATTCTTCCACTGACCATCGGTAAATACCTGATATACAACATGTGGAGACGGTGGATTTTGTACCTCATCGTCGGCAAATGCCGTCATGCAGCCTAACACCATGAAAGCGGCAAGCGCTACGGCACCCGCCACCTTTTTCAATGCCTGTAACATATCCTTATCCTCCTGATACATCCGTTTTTTCCCGAAAGAAACGGGCTTTCCATACTCTAAAAAGCAGATAGTATCATTATACTATAGCGATTTTTAAAAGTAAAGCATCCGGAAAAATCGTAATTTTATAAGAAAATCGTAAGAATTCTTAATATCTTAAGATACATTCAGCCCACTCCCAGCGTTTCCGCATTGTAATCATCTCCCGCCTGTGATAAAATGAAGCTGAATTTTGAAGTGCCCGCGACGGGCGCGGATTGGAGGAACGCGATGCAGGCAATCATCCTGGCCGCAGGTATGGGAAAGAGACTGAAGGAATATACCGCGGAAAATACAAAATGTATGGTAAAGGTGAATGGAACCACTTTAATTGAACGCGCGCTGCGCATTCTCGATAAAAAACAGCTTTCCAGAATTGTCATTGTGGTAGGCTATGAAGGCCGGAAGCTCATGGACTATATCGGTACGCTGGCCATACAGACTCCCATCTGCTTTATCAACAATGAGGTCTATGACAAAACGAACAATATCTACTCCCTGGCTCTGGCCAAACAGTATCTCGTATCCGAGGATACGCTGCTCTTTGAATCCGATATCATTTTTGAGGAAGCCCTGGTAGATATTCTGATGGAAGACTCCAGAGAGACCCTGGCTCTGGTGGACAAGTTCGCCAGCTGGATGGACGGAACCTGCATGGTGCTGGATGACGACGATTCCATCAAAGATTTTATCCCGGGTAAATACTTAAAGTTCGAAGACAAGGGCGGTTACTATAAGACCGTCAATATCTATAAATTCAGTCAGCATTTTTCCGCCAACACCTACGTTCCCTTCCTGGAAGCGTATGCGAAGGCCATGGGCAACAACGAATACTACGAATCCGTCATCAAACTCATCGCCCTTCTGGAGACAAAGGAGATCAAGGCTAAAAGGCTGAACGGCGAGGTCTGGTATGAGATCGACGACATTCAGGATCTGGATATTGCGGAAAGCCTTTTTGCCAGCACCATCCAGAAGCGGTATGATGCCATTGCCTCCCGCTACGGCGGCCACTGGCGTTATCCGAAGCTGCTGGACTTCTGCTATCTCGTCAATCCCTATTTTCCGCCTCAGAAGATGCTCGACGAGATGAAATCCAATTTTGAGATCCTGATCTCGGAATATCCCTCCGGTATGCGGATCAACAGCCTGCTGGCCTCCAGAAACTTCGGCGTACGGCCGGAGCACATCGTGATCGGCAATGGTGCCGCAGAACTGATTAAGGTACTCATGGAACACACGGAAGGTCCTGTAGGCTTTATCCGCCCGACCTTTGAAGAATATCCCAATCGCTATGACAGCGCATTATCGGTTGTCTACACACCGGATAATGAAGATTTCTCCTACACGGCGGAAGATTTAATCCGGTATTACGACAGTCCCGGCCACACGGTAGGTACGCTGGTCCTCATTAACCCTGATAATCCCAGCGGCAATTACATCGACTGCGAAGGCCTTAAAAAGCTGATTGACTGGGCCAGGACAAGTTCCATACGCCTCGTTATCGATGAAAGCTTTTCTGACTTTGCAGAGCTTTCAGGAGACACGCAGGCCCTGGACTTATCCCTGATTAATGAGGAGGTGCTGCAGTCCTACAGCGGTCTTTTCGTCGTAAAGAGCATCTCCAAATCCTATGGAGTTCCCGGAATCCGCCTCGGTGTTCTGGCAAGTTCCGACGAGGCCGCGATCGCATTGTTAAAAAAAGAGGCGCCGATCTGGAACATCAACTCCTTTGGCGAATTCTTTATGCAGAACAGCGAAAAGTATAAAAAAGACTACCGGGAATCCTTAAAAAAACTGGCTGCAGACCGAAGCGGGCTAATAAAGGAGTTAAGCTCTGTTTCATTTCTCCGGCCGATCCCTTCTCAGGCGAACTATGTGATGTGCGAGGTCATGGAAGGCCGCACCAGCAGGGAGATTGCCTGCGAACTGTTGAAACACGATATTTTCATCAAGGATCTGACCTCAAAGCTGCATAACGGAAGACAGTATGTGCGGATCGCAGTCAGAAATGGAGAAGATAACCTCAGACTTATCGCGGCGCTTAAGGCGATGGCAGACGGTGCAGAAGCCTTGTAAATTGCAAGGAATAAAACGGCCGGCGGCATATGAACTCAATGGTTCCATGCCGCCGGCCGTTTTATGCAGGGAATCTTCTTCCCGGGCTGGAGCTCCGGCAGGTAAGATACTGCTCTCTTTCATTACGTCGAATACAAATAATTAATTCATTTATTATCCTCACTTTTTCGAAAGAAAATATCATAAGCCAGAGAACACAACTGTAAATAAAAGACAAATGCAGTGAAGACGTACGTGCTGATAAAATGCATGAATCCCAGCGTATGATAAAAAAGCTTTACCGCAATAACAAAAAATATAATGACTATCATATTAAGAAGTCTGCTAAGCTTAACCGGCATTCTGCTTTGCATTTTTATCTTTATAAAAGACAGGATTGAAATTACAATTGGAGTAAAAATATACAGGTAATAGACAGGCATAGCGGGAAAAGCATACCGTTTGTATGCTCTGAGCATCATATCTGTAAGAATCGTTAATACAACTGGAGCTATGTTTACAACCGTGTAAAAAATTATGAAACAGTTTTTATTTCTTTTCATCGTTTTCCCCCTTACTGCTGAGTACTCAATTGGTATCGCGGCTGCATGCAATGGCCCTTTCTTATAGGCCGGTTCTTAAGATGGCGGTGCCACTGCCGTCCGTTCCCGTTTCTCAACGGAATCGGTTTTCTCAGACATGGCCTCACCTCCTCTTCCGCTGATATATACAGTTTACCATAGCCATCTGGAAATGTCATGAATTCTTTAGAAAGACCATTGCACTCCGCCCGGCTTTCCCCTATACTGTAAGGGCACCTCCCACACCGCACTTCCATTCCGCCTCACAGAAGGCGGAGCATACATCAGAAAAGGGGATTAGAATGAATTTTAAAATAACAGAAAAGATAGAAGAAAAGGACAGATCGGAAATTTTTCAGGGACTGCTGGAATATAATCTGGCCAGAATCGAGGACAGAAATCCAAAGGAACTGGGCATCTATTTGGAAGATGAGCAGGGCAGGAAACTGGCGGGGCTGATTGGAGAGACCCATGGCAACTGGCTTATGGTTAAGTTTTTATGGGTGGATGAATCCTTGAGAGGCCAGCATATCGGCAGCCGGATTCTGGAGGAAGCAGAAATAGAAGCCACGAAAAGGGGCTGCAAATACGCCTTTCTGGATACGTTCAGCTTCCAGGCGCCGGATTTTTATAAAAAACACGGTTATCGTGAAGTGTTTGCGCTGGAAGAATATCCACTCACGGGAAAACGGTATTATCTTACCAAAACTCTTTAAAATGGAGGCGGATCGAAACTGCTTCCTGCCCGAATGTGTCAAATGGAGGCGGCAGTTTCCTGCGGCCTCCACTCTGAATTTATATCACGTTCTGTATTATTCCGCCGCGATTCCGTTTATACTCCCAGCACCTCTCCGGCCTTTTTCATCGCCGATTCAATCACCTTATCCATATCGTAATACTTGTATTCGCCCAGCCGGCCGCCGAAGATCACGTTCTTTTCGCCATCTGCCAGGGACGCATATTTCTGGAACAGCTCCTGATTTTTCTCATCGTTGACCGGATAGTACGGTTCCATGCCCTCACTCCAGGTCACCGGATACTCCCGGGTGATCACCGATTTAGGCTGGGTTCCGAATTCAAAATGCTTATGCTCGATAATCCGCGTATACGGAGTCTCCCTGTCTGTGTAGTTTACCACAGCGACCCCCTGATAATTATCGGTGTCCACCGTCTCGCTCTCAAAACGCAGGCTTCTGTACTCCAGCTTTCCGTAACGGTATCCGAAGTAAGCGTCGATGGTCCCCGTATAGACAACAGTCTCACCCAGACAGTCATACCGCTCCTTATTCTCCAGGTAATCCACTCCCGTCTCGATGTCGCATCCCTCGAACAGCTTGTCTATAATTACGTTATAGCCGCCTACCGGAATTCCCTGAAACAGGTCATTAAAATAATTATTGTCATACGTAAAACGCACTGGAATCCGTTTGATAATAAAGGACGGTAAGTCCTTGCAGTCACGGCCCCACTGTTTCTCCGTATAGCCCTTGATCAGCTTCTGGTATAAATCCATGCCCACCAGACTGATGGCCTGTTCTTCCAGATTCTTCGGTTCTCCCTTTACGGAGGCCTTCTGTTCCTCAATCTTCTTTTTCGCCTCTGCCGGAGTGGATACGCCCCACATCCTGCTGAAGGTATTCATATTGAAGGGCATATTGTACATTTCACCCTTATAATTTGCCACCGGGCTGTTGGTATAGCGGTTGAACTCTGCCAGTTCATTCACAAATTTCCAGACCTCCCGGTTGCTGGTATGGAAAATGTGCGCGCCGTAACGATGAACATGGATGCCTTCCACGTCCTCACAGTAAATATTGCCGCCGATATGATCCCGCTTTTCCACCACCAGACACTTCTTGCCCTTTTTTCCCGCCAGATATGCGAAGACTCCGGAATAGAGTCCGCTGCCTACCAGGACGTAATCATACTTTTTCATGTTTTGTGTTCTCCTGTTCTGTAATCATCTGCCCATCATTGTACTATATCTGCCCGGAAATGTAAACAACGGCCGCCGGAGCAGAGTCCTTTCAGTTCCCTGCCCCGGCGGCCGTATCGTGTCACCGTATCTTATGTATCTCATATGTCTTCCGTCTTACGCATGCCGGATATCCGTAAATTCCGAAATCTCCCGGTTAATCGTGCACAGATCGTCCACCGTCATATCGTGGATATCTTCATGACCGGTAATCCGCGCGTATGTTTTCAGTTCCTCAAAGCTGCATTTTAAAAAGTTGCCGACACGTGCAGACGCGGCACAGACATTAAACCTTTTTCTCAGTTCCGGGTCCTGCGTGGCCGCTCCCACCGGACAGTTTCCGCTTCCGCAGATCCGGTACTGCTGACATGCCGCTGCAATCAGGCCCGCAGACGCTATCGCCACGGCATCCGCGCCCATGGCAATGGCCTTTGCAAAATCGGAGGAGACCCGCAGTCCGCCTGTAATCACCAGATCAATGTCGGCTCCTGCCTCATCTAAATACTTTCTCGCCCGCGACAGGGCGAAGACCGTGGGAACGCTGGTGGAATCCCGTACCAGCTTCGGACTGGCTCCCGTGGCGCCTCCTCTGCCGTCTATGGTGATAAAATCAGGTTCTGCGAACACACAGTACTCCAAATCCTTTTCAATTCTTCCCGCCGCAATCTTGATCCCGATGGGCCGTCCGTCAGACGCAAGGCGCAGCTGGGTTACCAGGTCCCTCAAATCCTCTTTGCTGCGGATATCTTCAAATTTGGAAGGGCTGATCACGTCCTTGCCCAGCGGCTTATTACGGATCGCAGCAATCTCAGGAGTTACCTTTTCTCCCGGCAGATGGCCGCCCATCCCGGCGGTTCTCCAATCTTGATTTCGATGGCATCTGCCTCCTGGAGATTCTCAGGCGTCACGCTGTATTTATTGGGTACGTACTCGAAGATATACTTGTAAGCCGCGGCCTTCTCCTCCGGCAGTATTCCGCCCTCGCCGCTGCACATGGCAGTCCTGGCCATGGCGCTTCCCTCTGCCAGCGCCACCTTCATCTCCTTCGACATCGCTCCGAAGGACATATGGGATATGTAGACCGGTCCGTCCAGCACCATGGGCTTTTTCGCGCGCTTGCCGATCACCGTAGTGATATTCACCGGATCGTGCTCCATCAAAGGCGGCGGATTCAGCTGCGCACCCAGAATCAGGATATCATCCCAATTTGGCATGGCCATCTTTGTGCCCATGGCATCGATAATCGTCTTCCCGCTCACCGCCATCTCATGGATCTCTTTCATATAGCGGCAGGTGCTGTCCTGTCTCGCATACTTTGGATCGTATTCCAGGCCCTTTAGCCGATTTTCACCGATATCCACAGATTCCGCGGATACTGCCTCCTCCTTCGTCAATGCAGCTTCCTCCTCTGCTTCCTTTAACGGGGCAAACACGGAGGCCGGCTGCCTGCACACCGGACATTCTTTCAGATCTTCAAAAGGTTTCCCTTCTTTTTCCTCATCATAAACAAATCCGCACACACCACACTGAAATCTCGCCATATTCTGTCTCCTTTCTTTCCCCGCTTTTCTTATGCAGGATTTTTTATAGTCCCAGTTTACCACCATTTTTGTGCAACAACAATACCTGTTTGTCCTTTTTTTAACCGTAGATTGTGAAATATTTATTTTAATTGACAATTAATTCATGACATGATATGCTGTTTTCATAAGTTAATAATAATTACTATTATCTAGGCATCACCATGAAACAGATGGGAGAAAGAGAGGTAAGAACAGTGAGTACATATGTAATTACCGGCGGAACAACCGGAATCGGAGCAGCGGTACGAAAGACATTACTGGACCAGGGTCATGAGGTATTTAACATTGATTATAAGGGCGGAGACTACCTGGCCGATCTGTCCACGAAGGAGGGACGCCAGGGTGCCATCGAGGCGGTCTTTGAGAAGTATCCCGACGGAATCGATGTTCTGATCTGTAATGCAGGTGTCGGTCCGACCGCGCCGCCGAAGATGATATTTGCCCTGAACTTCTTTGCCAGCATTCAATTGGCGGAAGGCTTAAGACCATTACTTAAGAAGAAACGCGGCAACTGTGTCATCACCTCCTCCAACTCCATCACCAACATGACAGTGCGTATGGACTGGGTTGATATGCTCTCCAACGTCATGGATGAAGACAGAATTCTGGAACTGGCGGACGATATCCCCAGGAATCAGACACCGTCCTGCTACAGTTCCTCCAAACACGCACTCGCCCGCTGGGTCCGCCGGATTTCTCCTTCCTGGGCCGTAGACGGACTGAGAATCAACTCTGTGGCCCCCGGCAACACGACGACACCGATGACCCAGGGTATGACAGACGCCCAGATGGAAGCCGCCTTATTAATCCCGATACCAACACGCTACGGGCGCAGGGAATTCCTGGACGCCCAGGAGATCGCCAATGGAATTGTGTTCCTGGCATCTCCGCTGGCAAGCGGCATCAACGGAGTCATTCTGTTCGTTGACGGCGGCATTGACGCCCTGCTTCGTTCAGAGCAGATTTAAATAAGGAGGAAAAAGTGATGACAATCTTAGAGCAGTATATTGAATGCATGAAAAAGGGCGACGAAGTGGCACTGGCCGATCTGTTTAATGAGTACGGTGTTCTTCACGATTCGTCCGTTATAAAGGCCGGCATGGACACCATCCACCTGGAAGGAAGGATGGCCGTGGAGATGATGTTCCACCACAAATTCGGATTCAACGGGGGACCATTTCCCATTCACAGTGTCAAATACGTGGGGGATAATACCGTATGGTACTTTATTACCTACCACGATCACGTCGTACCGGTTACCGCCTTCTTATCCGAGACGGATGAGAACGGCAAAATAAAACGGCTGAACATCTATCCGCTATAGATCAGCAAACCCATTTGGAGACCGCGGCACCTTTCTCGGAAGGCTGCCGCGGTCTCTGTGTTTCTGCCCTGCGCGGAAATAAAAAAGTTGGAATAAACTGAAACATTTTCTGACAGACTGCGTACTGATAGGTGAGATACATAAAAAGGAGGATATCATGAATGACTACGAAATCATCCAAAAGCTAAAGCACAGGGAGGAGGACGGCCTCCGGGACTTAATGAAGCAGTATTCCGGCTATGTAGCGGCTATTGTCTGCAACATTTCCCAAGGGAGCCTGAGCGTGGAGGATGTGGAGGAACTGTCCGCCGACGTATTTCTGTCCGTCTGGAACCATGCGGCCGGCCTCATGGAGGACAGGCCGCTGCGCCCCTATCTGGCTCAGACCGCCCGCAATACGGCGATCAGCAGACTGCGAAAGCGCGGAGAAGCTGCCCTGCCCTTTGACGATGACATCATCACATTGCAGGCCGGGGAAAATCCCGATGAACTGGCCATCAAGCGGGAGCAGACACAGATTATCAATTCGGCAGTGGAGGCCTTCGGCGAGCCGGACAGGGAAATCTTTATCCGGTTTTACTTTCTGGGTGAGCGCATCGAGGCCATCAGCAGACGGCTGGCCATGAACCAGTCGACGATCCGCACAAAGCTGCACAGATGCCGCAAACGGATAAAAGGGATCTTTGAAGAAAGGGGATATCAATATGAATAAAAAGATAAAAATCAGTGATTTATGTTCCCGGATGAACCCGCAATATATGGAAGACCTGGAAGTGACCAATATGACAGACTTACACCCCTCGGAGCAGCGCATAGAAGATATCGTATTTCAGAAGCTGCATCCGGAACAGAAAACGGCCGCACCGGTCGGGAAAAGAGTAAATATGAAAAAGAAAACATGGAAAATTGCGGCGATCGCCGCTGTCTTCTGCCTGTTTGCAACGACTGCGTTTGCCATGGTAGGAGGATTCGAGTATTTCCGCTCCATCTACGGAGACACGGTTGACAATGCCAGACAGGATATTCTGACACCTGAAATCACCGTCACGGACGGCACCCGGCAAATGGCGCTGGACAGCATGCTGACAGACGGCTACAAGATCAACCTCATTGTATCGCTGAAGACCGTATCCGGCAAGGCCGACAAAGACATCGAAAAAACAGATCCTTTCAATCTGTTCCAGGTAGAGCTTCAGCCTCCCGTCTCCGGTTCTGAGCAGGAGGAACAGACCATGGCCTTTACCTGCACGGAACTGACGGAATTTTCATCGAAAAGCCAGCATTTTTACCACATTCAGCTGGATTCCCTGACCGACTGTACCGGCTGGAATATGAAAATCTCCCTGTCTGAAAGTCTGGGAAACCTGACCCTGGAATCGGATATCAAAGGCTCGGCGGCCGCTGCAGAGCTTACCATCAATCAGGCCATCGACAGCAGTCTGACGATTGAGACGCTCCAGATCTCCCCCTTAGGCTTCCTGGTTATCGGAAGTGAAGGCGCTGCCTCCGGCGGACTTCCCACGCCTTCCATCAGCCTTACCTTTAAGGACGGATCACAGGAAGATTTGATCACGCCCATGTCCTTCGACTCCGGCGAAGGCGGTACAATAACCGGAGGCGGCGGCGTTGTCATCGGAGAAGATCCTATGACCGGACCGCTTGTCACCACCACATACGGGCAGAGGAATCCCAGCGGAAAGCTTGCAATAGCCGGTGAATTCGGACGGATTATCCTGGTATCCGAGATACAGTCCATTTCAGTCAACGGTACAGAGTATCCGTTAAATTAAAGTAACAGGAGTACTCCCTTAGCGCGGAGTGCGCATCCTCCCGGAGGTTTTTTATTTCATAGGCTGAACTTTCCTATGAAACAAAAAGGCTGCTGCAAAACGACCGATCACTCAGTCGTTCTGCAGCAGCCTCTGCTATATCTCTTCCTTTTTAATAAAACAGACGGTTCACCGCACTAAAGATACCTCTGATTGAGGCTCTGGTGATGTTGGAGCTGATGCCCACGCCGTATGTGGCGCGTCCGGTCTTCACATCCAGCAGGTGGATATAGGAAGCCGCCTGTGCTCCTGAACCGGAAGTAAGTGCGTGCTCGTTGTAATCCAGTACCCGGATTTCAATTCCCAGCTCTTTCTCAAGTCCCTTCTGTACCGCATCGATAGGACCGTTTCCGACGCCTTCAAAGACCTTCTCCACGCCGTGGTCGGTATAACGGACCTTGGCCAGCGTTGAGAACTCGGTATCGTCCTCGGCCTCTGTAATCTGGCACTTACGGAAATGGATCGGTTCCTTGCGCTCGCTGTAGTTTCTCTTGAACTCATCCATGATCTGCTCAGGCGCAACCTCACCCTGCTTCTCAGAAATCGCCTGAATAACATCGGCAAATTCCTTGTGCATTCCCTTCGGAAGCCTGAAACCATAGAATGTATCCATGACGAACGCCACGCCGCCCTTGCCGGACTGGCTGTTGATGCGCACGATTGGTTCGTACTGTCTGCCGATATCCGCCGGGTCGATCGGAAGGTACGGAACCTCCCAGTGCTCCTGGTTTCTCTCGTGCATGGCCTGCATGCCCTTGTTAATGGCATCCTGATGGGAACCGGAGAACGCGGTAAAGACGAGCTTTCCTGCATACGGATGTCTCGGTTCGACCTCCATCTTGGTGCACCGCTCACATACATCCACGATCTCGCGGACATTCTCCAGATTTAACTCCGGATTGATGCCCTGGGAGAACATATTATATGCCACGGTCAGAATATCCACGTTGCCGGTCCGTTCGCCGTTGCCGAGCAGAGTTCCCTCCACCCTGTCAGCGCCTGCCAGGAGCGCAAGCTCCGTGGCCGCGATACCGGTTCCGCGGTCGTTATGGGGATGAACGCTTAAAATGATGCTGTCACGGTTCTTGAAGTGACGGTCCATCCACTCAATCTGATCTGCGTAAACGTTAGGAGTCGTCATCTCCACGGTCGAAGGAAGATTGATAATGATCTTCTTCTCGGGAGTCGCTCCCCATGTATCCTGTACTGCCGTACAGATATCAAGTGCGAAATCAAGTTCCGTTCCGGTAAAGCTTTCCGGTGAATATTCGAGGATTACTTCCCCGTCAAACCCGTCCATGTACTTCTTTACCATCTCTGTGCCTTCTACGGCAATGTCCTTGATCTCCTCTTTGCTCTTGTGAAATACCACATCCCTCTGCAGAGTGGAGGTGGAGTTATAAATATGTACAATCGCCTTCTTAATTCCCTGAATAGCCTCAAATGTCCTCTTAATCAGATGCTCACGGCACTGAACCAGAACCTGGACTACCACATCATCAGGAATCAGTTTCCTTTCTACGAGCTGTCTTAAGAAATCAAACTCAATCTGGGAAGCGGCCGGAAATCCGATCTCAATCTCCTTAAAACCAAGCTTCACAAGAAGGTTGAACATCTCAATCTTCTCTTCCACAACCATGGGCTCAATGAGCGCCTGGTTTCCATCTCTCAAGTCAACGCTGCACCAGATCGGTGCTTTTTCAATCTCTTTGTACGGCCATTGTCTCTCCGGATAATTGATTACTGGTACCCGCTTATATCTCTGATAGTTTAACATGTCTTTCTCCTCCAAATTATAATTTTTATTCGATTCATTCCCTTTTATCTTCATCCAGGGCTTTGGAGTCGATAAATCACGCTATACTTCTTGACAATGAACAACGTGGTTTTTACAGGTCTAACCCCATCTTCATCATTCCTTTACTATAAGAATCACCCTCCCGGAATTTGCCGAGGTAAAGTGTTATACTATTATAGCACGTTCAGAATTGAGTTACAACAAAAATCTTCCTCGAGTTTCCGCAGTTCTGTCCACAGAAGCACCATTACTGTTTATACTTATACACAACTTTAAAAAAATGCCCAAAATATAAGGAATCCTATCCCTTTTTGATGTAAA
>NZ_JBKVCZ010000044.1:0-47433 GCF_046966825.1 Hungatella sp.
CTTCTACGGCTGCTGTTTCTATAATAGGTTTCATTTCTTATCCTCCAGTTCTGTAAACTATTCAAATTTGATTTCTTCCACTAGCTTCATTTTCCGGCACTTGATGATGGGGACGACAGAGCCCAGCAGAGTGACCGCAATTCCCAGGATACCGGAAGTCAGAAACGTAAAAGCATCCAGCTCCGGCACGATCTGTATTTTGGGACCGGCCACAAGGAAGATTGTCTGGATTTCCATATAAGAGAGAAACACGGCAAGGACCGCGCTGATCAGGCCGGATGAAAAGCCTTCGATCACTGTGATCGACGCCATCTGGCGGTTGGAGAGCCCCACGGACTTATACATGGCGGTGGTACGGCGCTTCTGAATATGGCTGATCAAAAGGTTGTTGACGACGCCCACCGCGGCCAGCAGCAGAATAAACCAGGTCATGGTACGCATGGGCTTCAAAAAGGTTCCAACCGTGGCAAGGGCGTCCGTGTTGAATTCTTCTACCGTCCGGCTCCAGTTGGAGGTTCCGCCGAACAGGCTGCGAAGCTGTACCATGATGGCCTCCGGATCGACCGCAGTATAGGCGAGAAAGTCGTAGGAGACGGCTCCAAAATCGGAAACCGCATATGCGGCGGGAATGACAGCCTCGACATCGGTGGCCCTCGATTTGAAGCTGCCGACGAGCAGATAGTCCTGCATAGCGGAGCCGTCGGAGAGGGACAGGAGGTCGCCGATGGAGGCGCCGGTACGCTTCATGCAGTCTGTACTCAGGATGACAGCCCGCCCGGAGGCGAAGGCCGAAACGGCGGAAGCTTCCATGTCCTTTTCCGTATAATGGAGCGCCAGCATGGGACCGTACCAGTCGAGGCGGTCGGTTGCCTCCAGCCGGCTGAGGGGGAGGCCGTCCGCTGTTATCTGATTCTTATAGACGTAAAGCGGCAGAACCTGCTCTATCCCATCCATTTCCTTCACCCTATCGACAAATTCCGGTTCCATATGTCCATCCGCAAAACCGTCAAGCTCCGCCCCATGAAAGACGTCACTGACATACGTTGTGACAAAATCACCGACAACTGTGATAGCGATCACGGCGGAGATACTGATGAAGAGCAGCGTGATATTCTGCGCTGTATTTTTATTGCCTTTCATGTTCCGGGCGGCCAGCCAGCCCTCATTTCCCAGGAGGGAGCGGTAAAGCGGTGTGAGTGCCGTGGAACAGAGGTTGGTGAGCATGGGAACGAGAAGCACGGCCGATGCAGTCATTCCCAGCAGAGAGAGGCCGCCGGCCAGGTACAGCATGGGCCCGGATACCAGGCGGGGCAGCAGCATGGAGATCAGAAACACGATTACACAGACGCTCGTAAGGAATCTGATGGAAGTGTGCGGTTCTTCTGCGGTGCCGAGTACGATGTCCTTCACCGGCAGGCGTCCCGCACGGCGGATCGGAAGCCAGGCGGAGAGAAATGCCACGGATACTGCCATGGTAAATGAGATCACCGCACTGAGCGGGGAGATCACTGCCGGGATTTCGATGCCCTGGGACAGAGACTGCCCCATGCCGTGAAGAATCAGCTTCAGCACCACAACGCCTGACGGGATTCCCAGAAGGCCGCCTGCGCTTCCATACAGGAGACTCTCCAGAAGGAAGATGCGGGTTACGGTCTTTTTCTCTGCACCGATGCTGCGAAAGGTTCCGATCACCGGAAGGCGGTCCAGGGTAATTACTTTGTAGCTGCTGTAAATAATGAACACGCTCATGGTCATGGAGAAAAAGCTGATGAGGAAAAAAGGCATGGATTTCTGCCTTGCGTCGGCCGTGATCTGCGCCTCATTGACCACCTCGGATACAATGTAAGCGGGGGCGGGCAGAGCAGCGGCGAGTTCGTTTTTCAGAACCGCGGTGTCAGCTCCGGCGGCGGGCTTTATCAGGATTTCGCTGTATCCGTCCGTCTGATCCAGGAGTCCGGCCAGGGTGGAAAGAGGCAGAAGGGCGGTCGCTCCCCTCGTATGGCGGAGGAAGACTGTGTCATAGTTTGCAATTGCTGCGACCTGAAGCGGAACCGTTACGCCATTGATCTGTAAAGGAATGGTATCGCCTTTATCTATCCCGTATTTCAAAGTAAAACGGTCCGGCAGGATCACCAGGCTGCCGGTGAAATCAGTGATTTTCTCACCACTGGCCAGATGGGGCGGATTGATTTTATTCAGCTCCGTTAAATCGGCAGCAACTAAATCGACGGTCTCGTAGTAGCCGTTCTCATGATAGAGGGCCGTGCCCTTCAGCACGCCCACGCCTGCCTCGATGGACGAAAGCGGGGGAAGTTCGTCTGTTTTAATGGCTCCATTGGCCGCTTTTACAGAGAGAACTGCGCTGCCCGCCATGCCCCTGGCCATTTTTTGCTGTGCACTTTCATAGGAAGCGCCGATGGAAAAGGATACGAACAGGAGCATGGAGGAGAGCAGAATGGACAGGAACATGACTGTGGTCCGCAGCTTTCGCTCTTTTATATTAGTGAGAATATATTTTAGTATGATCTTCATTGTGGCACCTGCTTTCCGTGGGATTGTCTGATCTCGTGATTAAGATTGTCTGGTTTCCATAATAAAAAAAGGCTGACAGCTATCATAGAAATTATGATAAACTGTCAGCCTTAATCTGACTTTCAGACAACCTTAATTAACCTTAAGAAACAGGAAATTCAATTGAAAGCACGGTCCCTGCGCCGGGAGAGCCATAAGCGGAGATGGTTCCGCCGTGCAGTTCGATGATGCTTTTCGCTATTGCCAGGCCCAGACCGCTCCCTTCCGGTTTCTCTCCGGTGCCGGTGCCGCGGTAGTAGCGGTCAAAGAGGTGTTCGGCCTCCTCCGGACCTATGCCCTTTCCAGTGTCAGCCGCCTGGATCAGCAGCGCGCCGTCAATGCGGGATAACCGGAGTGTGACCTCCGCCGTTTCTCCTCCGTGTACAAAGGCGTTGATGATCAGATTGCGAAAGGCCCTCGTCAGCAGCTTTGGATCAAACGAATAGAAAATGGCGTCCTCCGTGCTGTCAAAACCGATGACGCGGTCTTCGTACTCGGGCGTGTTTAAAATATCGATTGCCAGCTCTTTTAAGAAGCGGACTATATTTTGATGTTCCCGGTTGACGGGAAGCAGGCCGTTCTCCAATTGGTACGTCAGCTTCAGGTCGTCGATGAGCGTTTCCATGTAGGCAGCGTTTTTCAGAATGACTGCGGCGTACCGCCTGTAAGCTTCCTCCTGTCCGGCGTCCCCATCCTGTATGATCTCCGCATAGCCCTTAATCGGGGAGAGGGGCGTTTTCAGATCGTGAGTGATGTTGGAAATCCATTCCTCCCGCATCTTCTCCGTCTCGTCCCTCAGGCGGTCGCTGGCCCGGATCTCGGCATCTAACGCGTTCAGGCCGGCGTACAGATCCTCGAACGCGCCGCGGCTGTGATTGGAAAGATAGCGGCGGAGGGAGATATCCCGGATAGAGGCAGTCAGCCGCTTTAACTGTCTGGAGGTCCAGAAGCCGTAGAGAGCGCCGGAGATGAGAACCACCAGAAACAGCACGCATAAAAGGGTCAGAATGACCGGCCGGCCGCCAGAAAAACGATCCCCGTTGAGATACATGGTGATGGTGGAGATTTTCATGGGAAAATAGAGTATATAGACGCAGTCTTCCCCGGCGTTTTGAACGGTGCCGGTAAAGGCGGAATAAAAGCCGCTAACGGAATCCGGCTTTCCATAGCTGAATGCCTCCCGGCCATCCGGAGCTAAGATCTGGAGGCCCACGCCGTTGTCCTGCAGCAGTTCGATTCCGGCCTGTGCAACCCGGGGCGTACCGTCCGCAAACAAGATTTGTTCGCTGAAATTCTCTGTAAAGGATTTCGGCCAGTCGCTCCTGACGTAAGACCCGTCCGGTTTTTGAACCGTTATCAGCAGAAAAAAGAGAAGAATTGCCGACAGGATCGTGCCGATCAGCGTCAGCAGGAAGATAAAATATATGTGGAATGTGGTGCGGTAACCGGATTTCTTCATTTATTTGATCCTTTTCCTGAGCTTATAGCCCAGGCCTTTTACGGTGATGAGCTGCTGCGGCCTCGACGGGTCCGTCTCTGTTTTTTCCCGGATATGGCGGATGTGCACCATGATCGTGTTGTCACAGATACTGCTGGCTTCCCCCCAGACCTGTTCATAGAGACGCTCTTTGCTTATGATTTTGTCCGTATTTTCCATGAGATAGGAGAGCAGAAGGAATTCTCGCCCGGTCAGGGCGATCTCGCGTCCATCCTTATAGACCCGCCCGCTTTCCTTATCCAGCGAGAGGGGGCCGGCGGTTAAGACGGAGCCAGTGTCCTGGGCTGGGGATGCCTGATAGCGCTGGCGGCGGAGCTGCGCCTTGACGCGGAACACAACCTCTCGTGGGCTGAAGGGTTTGGTGATATAGTCGTCTCCGCCCGAGGCGAGGCCGAGAATTTTATCCACGTCATCATTTTTGGAAGACAGGAACAGGATGGAGCAATAGGAGAACTCCCGAATCTGCCTGCATACCTCCAGACCGTCTATATCCGGAAGCACGATATCGAGAATGACCGCGTCCGGCTGGAATTCGCGGCAGATATTCACCGCGTCCGCGCCGTTATACGCCTTTCGGATATCCTGGAAACCATCCTGGCGCAGGACTTCTTCCATAAGGTCTGCAATATCTGTTTCGTCGTCTGCCAATAAAATCTTACCGTCTATGACCGCCACCTGCTTTCTGATGAATGCTTCAATTTTGGGGTAAATGCTTCCCTTGTTCCATGATAAATGATCTCGTCTCGCTCTCCTGCTGGCTTAGGAATTCGCACCATTGATCGGTGAAGCCTTCCGTGTCACCGGCCTCCAGAGAAGTGACCGCCTGGAGGACGGCAGGATTGTATTCCTGGCCCAGACTGTCCTTTTTCAGCCTCATCAGGGTGACCGGATAACCGCAGGCCAGAAGCAGTTTTAATTTGTCGTAACACTCGCGTACCATGGCGGAGGAGCAGTGTTTAACGATAAAAGCCAGATAGACTTCGAGATAGAGATCCGTTCGGCTTTCCTTCCTGATGGACCTGAATTGCTCGGTTAAAACATCCAGAGCCGACCTGGAGACGGACTGAAATGTAAACAGGGATACCGACCGGGAGGTATATACCAGCATCTGGAGACTTTCCAGATAGAGATCCAGCATCTCATGCACATCGGGACTGGAGAAATCGATGGTCTGCGGTGTCATACAGACCAGGATGCCCTTACCGTGCTGGGATGCTGCCACCCCCAGGTCATTGAGGAGCGAGACCGTACGGCGTATCGTCGACAGCGCCGTTCCATACTGTGCGGCCAGTTGAGGCAGAGAGGGGAGATAGCTTCCGATGGGGTAAGCTCCGGAGACAATTCCACGGATGATGCTGGCGGCCAGGGAATAGCGTATCTGGGGACGCTGCCGGTAGAGGCTCCACTGGAACGGGACCGGCTCCGGTTTGGCCGGCGCATATTTGGGCCGTACTGTTTTCAGGAAAGAAAACAGGTCATCAACGGTTTTATTATAAACTTTAAAATACTCTGCTTTCAGATAGTGAATGAGCTCTTCGTTTGTATGGATTCCCAGTTCTTCCAGGGAGAGCTTCCATGCCATCTGATCTTCGGCCAGATAGGGGAAGCAGAGGTAGCGGACCATCTCCCAGTAAAGATTTAGCAGGAGCTTATTATCCAGCGCAGAAAGTGACAGTATATAGAATTCAATCGGCATAAACAGCGTGTCCGGAGAGGGATTGGTGAGCCACTCACGCAGCTGATTCCACTGGTCCTCTTCCCAGCGCTGAAGCCCCAGTGCGAAAAGCGGTTCGATTAAAATCTGTCCGGCTACCTTGATGTCGTTTAATCCGTCCTCACGCGGCAGAAAGTAGTCTGCAATATTTTTCCGGATCCGGGCGGGAGCGGCCTTGTAAACAACGTGGGCTACTTTGGAAGCTTCGACCTGTATATATCCGTCCCGTTCCAGATAAGTAAATGCTGTCCGTACCGTCGGAACTGCCAGTCTGAATTGAACACATATTTTGTGGGTGGACGGCATCGCGTCCCCATAAGTATAAAAACCAAATAAGATTCTGGTTGCATAATAGTCGTATACGAGTCTGTATAATTCATTGCTGCCTTTCATGTTTTCACCTCTGCCTTATTATACCATGCGCTTATGAAACGGTACAGTACCGTTTAAAAAGATAGAATCGATTGCACTGGAAGTCAGGTTGTGGTAAAATCCAATTAGTATGTGAACAGAGATGGGAATACCATGTATTACAAAAAGACAGGAGAGAACTGCAATGTCAAGAAAAATCCCGGCACTGCTCCTGTTTCTTGCCCTTACGATATCGGCCCTCCAAGGCTGCAGCGGCGGTAAGAACAGAGTGGTGAATGAAGATACCCTGGATAGCCAGGAAATTGTGACAATCACCTTTTTTGGAAACAAATATGAGCCGGATAATGTAACCGTGATCGAACAGATTATGTCGGAATTCATGAAGGAAAATCCATATATCCGTGTATCCTATGAGAGTCTGAAGGGAACCGCGTACTTCGATGCCCTTGAGAAACGCATGGAGAGCGGAAAGGGAGACGACATATTTATAGTGAATCACGACAGCCTGCTGAAGCTGGAAGAGAAGGGACAGCTGGCGGATTTGTCGGGCCTCTCCACGCTGCCTGATTTTACGGACGAGATGAGGAGGCAGATGGGGTACGGCAGGATTACCTGGGTCCCTACGACGGTGTCGGTCTTCGGCCTTTACTGCAATCTGGATTTACTGAAGGAACATAAACAGCAGGTTCCAGGAACACGGAAGGAATGGGAGGAGGTCTGCGACTATTTTGTCAGCAGGGGAATGACTCCGGTTATCGCCAACAACGACATTTCCCTGAAGACCCTGGCGATCGGCCAGGGATTCTACCAGGTATACCAGGATAAGCGCCAGACGGAGGTGCTGGAGCGTCTTAATAACGGCGAGGAGAAGCTGAGCGAATATCTGACAGACGGATTTTCAACGGTGGAGACGTTTATCAGCAGAGGGTATCTGGACGCGGATAAGTCGCTGAAGACCCAAAAGACCTCCGACGATCTGAAGGAATTTATTCTGGGTGAGTCTCCTTTTATGCTTACCGGAGCCTGGGCGGCGGGGCGCGTGGACAGTATGAAGCCGGACTTCCAGTTTGAGGTGGCGCCGCTGCCGATTCTCGACGACGGCAGTATGCTGGTGATCAACCCCGATACGCGCCTGAGCATAAATGCCGACAGCGAACATCTTGACGCTGCCATGAAATTTGTGGAGTATTTTACGAAAGCTGAGAATATACAGCGTTTTGCCGACCAGCAGTCTTCCTTCAGTCCGTTAAAGGGAGGGAACCCCTCCAGCGTTTTAGAAATCCAGCCTCTGATCTCCTGTTATGAATCGGGGCGGACGGTGATCGGAACCGATGATTTGCTGAAGCTGCCCATATGGGATCTGACGGCGGAAGCTTCCCAAAGGCTGCTGGCAGGGGAAAGTCTTAAATCTACCATGAGCTGGCTGGATCAGCAGGCTCAGGAAAGGATTGTACCATGATGAAGCAACAGGACGGAAAGGCCAGGATTAAAATTGCGCTGGTGGCGTTACTCGTCAGCGTGGTGATTGCGTTGATCAGTGTTCTTTTTGTCAGCTCGGTGCGGGAACAGCTCTGGCAGCAGTCCATCGGCACCATTCGGGAGAGTACCCAGCAGGGGGTGAATACGCTGCGGGTCCAGCTGCAGGAAGAATACAGGGTTATGGAGTCCCTCGCGAATTATCTGAAAAAATATACCGCCGGCCAGACGGAAGAGCTGGACGGGCTGATCAGCAGCTACAGCCGTATGGACAACGGGATTGTGTTGTATCTGGAAGACGGTACCATATTTCCGTCCGGTGATCCAGGTGATACGGCGGCAGCGGAATTTCTGGCCTCAGTTTCTGAGGAAAAGGGGATCATCGATCCTCACATCTGCAGCGGCACGGGCGTCAATGAATTTAACCTGTATATAAAAGTGATCCTGCAGGATGGAACGGAGGGATACCTTCTGAAATCGTACGAAGTGGGAGAGATTGTGGACAGCTTCACCGTATCGTTTTATCAGGATGCCGGTTTTTCCTACGTGGTGGACACCAGCGGAAATGTGCTGATCCGTCCGCCGCATCCGGGCAGCAACAAGACGGTGCAGAACCTGTTTGACATGCTTCCGGAATCTCAGAATGATTCCGCCAGACTGGACCAGTTTGCACAGTCCCTGATCGATAAAAGGACGGGATGGGCTACCTTCACATATCAGGATGAGGACACCGTATTCTGTTATATCCCATTGGGACTGAATTCTGACTGGTATCTGATTTCGATTATTCCGCAGAACGTTGTTGAGGCGCAGACGAATCAGATTTTAATCCGCACCTTTCTTCTGATTGCGGTTATCCTGATCGGACTGGCCATACTGGTGATCGTCTATTTGCGGTACGTCAAGCAGATAAACCGGAAGCTGAGGGGACAGGCCAGCTACATCGTGCATCTCTACAATGCAATACCGGAAGGCATCGCTCTGATAACCGTGGAAGCCCCGTACCAGCTGCTTCAGCTGAACCGGGAGGGGCTCAGGCTGCTTAATTTCCCGGAGGAGGCCTCTAACAACTCGCCCAATGGAAAGAAACTCATGGAATTTATCCATCCGGAGGATTATCCAATGATTGTGAACATCTTCCGGGAGGCGGCCGAGGGTGATCAGAAGCAATCCTTTGAGAACCGTGTCATGAGGGAAGACGGGAGCTTCTTCTGGTCGGCAGGACTGGTGGAAAAAACGCTGAATGAAGACGGAACCCCGATCCTCATCGCCACTTTCCACGACATTACATCGGAGAAGCTGGCGGCGGAAGAGGCGGAGCGGGAGAAGCTGCAGGAGCGCCGGATGCTGATCAGCGCGGTCTCCAACGTGTTCCCGGTCATTATCAGTCTGAATTTAACCTGTGATACGCTTAAATTCATCTATGTACTGCCGGGGCTCATGGCCAACCTGGGAGAGCAGGAATCCTTTAACAGACTGTATCAGGAATTTCTGGCTTCCGTGCATCCGGACTTTCAGGATGAATTCAGGAAGCGTCTGGCGCCGGAGAGCCTTAAGAAGACTCTGGGAATCCGGAGACAGGAGGTGTTCATGGAGGCCAGGCTGATGCTGGCGGACGGTCAGTATCACTGGACCTCCACACAGATCATTTACGTGGAAAATCCGTATTCCAGCGATCAGCTCGCCATCCTGTTATCACGCCGGATCGACGAACAGAAGTATGAGGAGGAACAGAACCGGCAGGCACTTCAGAGTGCTCTGGAGAGTGCAAAGGCGGCCAGTGTGGCAAAGAGTCAGTTTCTGTCTAATATGAGCCACGATATCAGGACGCCGATGAACGCCATTGTGGGCATGACGGCGATCGCCGCTTCCCACATGGAGGATCAGGAACGGGTTCGGGAATGTTTAAGAAAGATTAATCTGTCAAGCCAGCATTTGCTGAGCCTGATTAATGATATTCTGGATATGTCGAAGATTGAGAGCGGAAAGATATCCCTGCGGGAGGAGCCGTTTAACTTTGCGGATCTGGTGGCGGAGGTTACGGAGCTGATACGCCCACAGGCCGATGCGGATCACCTTCGCATGGACATCAGTTTGCTGGGGGTAAAGGATGAGATGGTGATCGGTGATCCGCTCCGAATCCGTCAGATCTGTTTCAATATTTTGAGCAACGCAGTCAAGTATACGATGGAAGGCGGCCGCATCACGGTTAAGGTATACCAGAAAAACAGCGGCCACGGGGAGTATCGGAATTACGTATTCGAGTGCATGGATACCGGACTGGGCATGAGCCCGGAATTCCTGGATAAGCTTTTTCTGCCGTTTGAACGGGTACAGGATTCCACACACAGCAAGACCACCGGAACCGGTCTCGGCATGGCCATCACAAAGAATATCGTAGATATAATGAGCGGCGATATCCAGGTGAAGAGCGAGCTGGGGAAAGGCTCCACCTTTACTGTGACCCTGCCGCTGCGGCTGCAGAACGCTCCTCAGGAGGAGATTCCTGGAGAATGGCTCGGCATCCACTGCCTGATCACAGATGACGATATGCAGACCTGTAAAAATGTCACGGAGCTGCTCGAGGATATCGGACTGCGTGCGGAGTTTACGACGGAAGGCATGAGGGCGGTAAGTCTGGCGGCTCAAGCCATGGACAGCATGGATCCGTTCGAGCTGATGATAATCGACTGGAAGATGCCGGATATTGACGGGGTGGAGATCACGAGGCGGATTCGGAAGATCGCTGGGAATGAGGTGCCGATCATTATTCTGACCGCCTACGACTGGTCCGATATCGAGGACGAGGCCCGGGAGGCGGGCGTGACGGCATTTCTGGCGAAGCCGTTCTACCGTTCCAAGATCTGCTACCTCTTAAGGGAGCTGGAGGAAGAGAAGAATCCTGTCGAATACAAAGAGATGGGGGACAGCCGCGATTTTCAGGGCAAACGGGTTCTGCTGGCTGAGGACAATCTGCTGAACCGGGAGATTGCCCGCACACTGATTGAGGAGATGGGGGCTGATGTGGAGGAGGCTTGCGACGGAGAGGAAGCGGTTCTGAAGGTAAGCCGTTCGGAAGAAGGATACTACAGTCTGATTTTGATGGATGTTCAGATGCCGGTCATGAATGGATACGAGGCGACGAAAGCCATACGGAATCTGGATCGGAAGGATGCAGCGCGGATTCCTATTGTGGCCATGACGGCCAATGCATTTGAGGACGACCGGCAGGAAGCGCTTCGATCAGGCATGAATGATCATTTTTCCAAACCGATCGATGTGAAGGCGCTGGAGAAGCTGCTGGATCAGTATCTGTTGCGAGCGGGAGAGGGTCAGGAATGATGATAAGGAGAAAGAGTGCATTGAGGGATTTAAAGGTATCAAAGAAGTTGACGATCTCATATACGATCATACTGACCCTGCTTATTATGAGCTGTGTGGTGAGTATAGTCGATTTTATCAGGCTGGGAGGGCAGATAGAGACCTTCTATGACGGACCGTTTACTGTAAATGACAGTGCAAGTGTTATTAATTCAAACTTTGAACGGATGCAGAAGTCTGTTTACCGTTCAATATCGAATACGGATTCCGAAATTGTAAAAGAAGCGATCACAGATGCCAGGAATTCTGCTGCAATCATACAGGAACAGCTTCCGGTTGTGAAAACGCATTTCATGGGCGATCAGCAGATTATCGACCGGCTGGATGCAGCACTGGCAAAGCTGGCGCCCATGAGGGAACACGTTCTTACGCTTGCTTCGGAGGATAAGAAGGCCGAGGCGGCGGAGTATATGGAGCATAATAATATTATCGCGATTCAGGAGGCTCAGGTGGAACTGAACAGTCTGATTGAGAGCGGGAATAAAAAGGGAGAGAATCTGGTATCGGGACTGAGAGAAAAGCAGGCGATGGCTGTATTTACCGTGATCATCCTGGGAGGAATCAGCGTGGCGGTAAGCGTTGTATTCGGAGTTTACATAACACACGGGATCACTCAGCCGGTCACAGAACTGGAGCAGGCGACACGCGCCATGGCCAAAGGAGAGTTTTCGACGGTCCGCGTTGCATATGATTCCAGGGACGAACTGGGAAGCCTCGCTGGGGATATCCGCAGCATGGTGAAGACTTTGACAGATGTCATTCAGAATGAAACCTATATCCTGAATGAGATGGCGGAGGGGAATTTCAGCGTGCACAGCGAAAGAGATGAGTATTATATCGGGGAATTTGAGCAGCTGCTGCGCTCCATGAAAAAGATCAACCGCGGATTAAGTGAGCTTCTGCTTCAGATCAGCCAGTCGGCAGACAATGTGGCGGCCAGTTCGGAACAGGTATCCTCCGGTTCACAGAATCTGGCGCAGGGAACCACGGAGCAGGCCGCTTCCGTAGAGGAACTGACCGGCATGATGAGCGAGATATCAGATCAGGCATACCGGAATTCCAGGGACGCACAGGAGGCCAGTGAAAAAGCGCAGATGGTCAAAGAAAATGCAACCGAAAGCAGCCGCTCCATGCAGGAGATGGTGAAGGCTATGGCGGAGATCAGCGGTAAATCCGACGAAATCAGGAAGATCGTTAAGACGATTGAGGATTTCTCCTTCCAGACCAACATTCTGGCATTGAATGCAGCGGTGGAAGCCGCGCGTGCAGGAGACCGCGGCAAAGGCTTTTCCGTGGTGGCAAATGAGGTGCGGAGTCTGGCAAACCAGTCATCCGCTGCTTCTAAGAGTACTGCAGCCCTGATTCAGAGTTCCCTTCAGGCTGTAGAAAACGGCCGGAAGATCGCGAATGAGACAGACAATGCGCTGGCGGAGGTGGTGAGCGGGATTGATAACGTGTCGGAGCTGCTCTTCCATATTACGGACGCGTCGTCAAAACAGTTTGACGCGAACCGGCAGGTCACGGAGAATATCAATCTGATCTCCGAAGTGGTTCAGACGAATTCCGCCACGGCGGAAGCGTGCGCCGCCGCAAGCGAAGAACTGGCTTCCCAGGCGCAGCTCCTAAAGGAACTGGTCAGTCATTTCAAGTTGGCGGATCTGGCGGAAAGTCGCGTGTAGATCTGTATAATAATGTCCTTTTTGCAGAAGATAGCTATGGATCAAGTCATTGCATGAAAACAGGAGCTGCAGATGAGCAAAAAAGGAAAGACAGCGGTATTATCCATAGCCATTATTCTGGTAATAGGTTTTCTATTTGGTGTTGTATTTATAAGTAAAGTCATTCCTCCGGGGGAAGAGTGGATTTCCTACCAGAATGACGAGGTAATTCAGATCATCGATGCCCAGCTTCAGGGGATCGATATGGAATCGGTTGTGAAAGAAAAGAGCGGTTATATCGTAGAGAAGAGTATACACGAGATACAGCAGGAAGTAGAAAAGGGAAATCTCAGTTACGAAGAGATCACTGCTGTCTGTCTGTATCGAATTAAGACAATGGATCAGAAGGAAAATGGTCTTAATTCCGTTATAACGATTAATCCTGACGCAATGGAAGAAGCGAGAAACCGGGATAGGGAGTACAGGCGGGATCAAGGTTCTCGTTCGGAATTATATGGGATTCCGGTGATGCTGAAAGATAATATTAATACGGCCGGTATGGCTACCAGCGCAGGGGCGGAGGCCTTTGCCGATTTTTATCCGGAAAAAGATGCAGAGGTTGTAAAGAATCTGAAAGAAAATGGAGCAGTTATTTTAGGAAAAAATAATCTTTCTGAATTTGCTAATTATTTATCCAGGACTATGCCCGCCGGATACAGCGGACGCAAAGGGCAGACGGTTAATCCGTTTGGTCCGTTAAAACTATCACCTTCCGGTTCCAGCGGCGGCAGTGCAGTGGCGGTTACGGCCAACCTGGTCCCCGTATCAGTCGGGACGGAGACAGATGGCTCCATCATAGCACCGGCAGCTGCAAACTCGGTTGTAGGATTGAAGCCCACTCGAAAAGAGGCTTTATCCGAAGGCGTGTTTCCTCTTATCAAACAAATTGATACAGTCGGGCCGATTGCCAAAAGTGTCAGGGATGCAGCAATCGCATATCAGGCCATGTCAGGCGAGAAAATATCTCTGAATTTTGAAAGAGATGCGTTGAGAGGAAAAAAGATTGGTGTCGTGGGCTATGAGTATAATGATAAGAACATGCTCTTTGAGCTAAGAGAAAATCTGCAGAGTATGGGAGCGAATGTTGAGAATGTGGAATTAGACTCTGCTGGAATCCTTGTTTTTAATAATATTTTTCAGTCCTTTAAAAACGATTTCGAAGAATATGCGGAAAATTATGATCTTCCGATAAAAAAGCTGGATCGTTTGCTTAAATATAATCGTGAAAAGCCGGGGCGGAGAATCAGATATGGACAGGATCTTTTGGAAGAAGCGGCTCAGGTCGAAAACCCGGACAAAAGTATAGCAGAGAAAGCAATACAGAAAGCCAATGGTGTATTGACTGCCCTTTTCCAGGAAAACCAGCTGGATGCAATCGTATTTTTAAACAGTTCCGGCACTACAGTTCCGGCCGCCGCGGGTTATCCCGAATTAACGGTGCCATTTGGAACGGGAAAAGGTAATGTGCCGCAGGGAGTAACCTTTGTTGCCGAATCGGGTGAAGATGAGAAATTATTAAATATGGGATACAGTTTTGAAGCCCATACACAGGGACGCCGGGTTCCTTAGAAGCTGCCATACTTTCCAGGGTAAAAAGAATAGAATGCAGGTAAAAGGCATTATGAGTCAAATCAGACTCATAGTGCCTTTTGACGATTTCTGGCCGTGACGCAGAGTTGACTGTAAAGCTGCCGGTTGAGGATTAAATCCTTATTTGACAGCGGGGAAGGCAGCGTGTAGAATTTAAGTAAATACAGGTGGAGAGGAAAAGAAAAATGAAGCCGAAAATTGACCACATCCATGTAACCGTTGCGGATATCAAACGGGCGGAGGCATTTTATGATCAGCTGCTGCCGATTCTTGGATTTGATCTGTCCCTGAAGGAGCATGACACGGTGCCGGAACATGAATATCAGATTGTCGAGTACCATAATCAGGAGTTTTCGTTTGGAATTGTGAACCAGAGGTCTCAGTATGAGGGAGACAGAGTCAGCCGGCGCAGAGCGGGAGCCCTGCATCATCTGGCTTTCCATGTGGACAGCAGAGCGGAGGTGGATGCTGTGTTTGCGCGTGTTTCGGCGGTTTCTGCGGTCATCGTCTACCCGCCCCGGTGTTATGAGGAATACTGTACCGATTACTATGCATTTTTCTTTAAGGATTCCGAGGGCATCGAATATGAAATTGTAAATTTTGCAAGAACGAAGTATTTCCACTGATGGACAGGCGAAGGCAGGTGAGGTCAAATATGGAGTACACAATACGGAAAATGAAACAATCGGAATATCCATTGCTGGAAGATTTTTTATACGAGGCGATATTTGTGCCAGAAGGCATGAAGCCGCCTGCAAGGCCGATCCTTAAGACACCGGAGCTGCAGGTCTACACTGCGGATTTTGGAAGTCAGACGGCGGATCAGGCGCTGGCGGCGGAGGCAGACGGAAAACTTGTGGGGGCCGTATGGGTGCGGATCATGAATGACTACGGTCATTTCGATGACAGCATGCCGTCACTCGCAATATCCCTCTACGGGCCGTACCGTGGGCTCGGTATAGGAACCGGGCTGATGAAGGCCATGCTTACCCATTTAAAAGAGATCGGGTTCAGCCGTGTGTCTCTCTCTGTACAGAAGGCCAATTATGCGGCGGGGCTGTATCTCCGTCTTGGGTTTCAGATCGTCGCCGAACATGCGGAGGAGTATCTTATGGTATGTGAACTGTAGAAATTTCAGTTGGATACCACGGGGAATTTAACGGTAAGGATGTCTGAGCAGCATTGACTTTTTATTATCATAGTGATAATATTCTTGTAAGCAATGCGAGGAGGATGCAGAATGGATCAGAAAATAATAGATTGCTTCGCCAATCCGATTAAATGTAAGCTGCTGCTGGAAATATACGCTTCCGGTCAGACGACCGCAAAGCGTTTGTCGGAGCTATACAGCGATATTCCGCAGGCAACGCTGTACCGCTATTTGAAGCGGATGACAGACGAAGGGATCTTAAAAATCGTGGGAGAGAATCCGATCAGGGGAACTGTGGAGAAGACCTATGCCCTGGCTATCCCCCTGGGCGAAGGGATAGAGGATATCGTAAGCTCCAATTCCGGGGAGGCGTTTATGCTGCTCTTTATGAACTATATGCTGGGACTCGTCAAGCAGTTTCAGGAGTACTGCAAACGTCCGGATATCGATATCATGGAGGACCATCCAGCCTTTACCATGGCCCCCGTCTATGCGACCAATGAAGAGTTGGAAGCTGCGGTTCGGGAGTTCGCGCGAATCATCGAGCCGCTGCATCATAACCCGCCGGCTCCGGGCAGAAGGCTGAGAACCATCGGCCTTATCGTGACACCACCCGAGACATATAATGAGTAAATCAGAGACGGCTCTTTCCGGAAACACCGCATCATGCTGACAGCAGAGAGGCGGAAATTTTTGGAAGAGCCGTTCTATTGACTTATTGTTATCAATATGATAATATTATAAAAATGATGATAGTATCATGATGATATAAAACAATGGAGGATATTTTATGGATGTACTCATGGCTAACTTACCGCTTTTTATCCCGCTTATCATTGCCGAAGTGATTCTCGCAGTCACGGCGCTCATTCATGTGTTACGCCATCCGCATTACCGGTTTGGAAATAAAATCATGTGGGCTTTGATCGTGCTTTTCATTCAGGTGATAGGACCGATCGCGTATTTCATTCTGGGACGAGGGGAGGAAAAATGAATATTCTTACGATAGAGGATTTGTCTAAAAGCTTCGGAGGACAGAAGGTGATCGATCGTCTGAAGCTTTCCGTGCCGGCAGGGGCAGTATTTGGATTTATCGGCCAAAATGGGGCGGGAAAGACAACGACTATGAAAATGGTATTGGGTCTTTTGAAAGCCGACAGCGGGAGTATTACCGTCTGTGGGGAATCGGTGAAGTATGGAGGGACAGCGGCCAACCGTCATATCGGCTATCTGCCGGATGTCCCGGAATTTTACACGTACATGAACGCCGTCGAATATCTTGCGCTCTGCGGCGAGATTTCCGGGCTTCCAAAGGAAGAGACGAAAAACAGGAGCCATGAACTCCTGAAACTTGTGAGACTGGAGAGCGTGAAGAAACGGATTGGCGGTTACTCCCGCGGCATGAAACAGCGTCTCGGCATCGCGCAGGCGCTGCTGTCTCAACCGCGCCTGCTGATCTGTGACGAGCCGACAAGTGCCCTCGATCCCGTAGGACGGAAGGAGATACTGGATATTCTGATGAAGATAAAAGGCACCACGACGGTGATATTTTCGACGCATATCCTGTCGGATGTCGAGCGGATCTGCGACCGTGTCGCCGTATTGCACAGGGGCGGCATTGCAGTCAGCGGAACGCTTCCCGAGATCAGGGCGCTGCATGGGCGGGACAGTCTGATGCTGGAGTTTTCCGGCTGTGATGATATCCGTACATTTGCGGCCAATGAGCAGATTGTTCCTCTGCTGGAACACACGGAGATGAAAGAGCGGGAAATGATCCTGCATGGAACGGATATGAACCGGATTCAGCATCGCGTTATTGCGGCACTGGCAGAGACAAAGATTTGTCCGCTCAAAATGGAGCTTATGGAGCCGACACTTGAAAATTTATTCCTGGAGGTGGTGAAATGAGTGGGATGGCCGCGTTTACGAGAAAAGAACTGGTGGAGAATGTCCGCACCTACCGTATGTTTCTGATGCTTGCCCTGTTCTTTTTCTTTGGAGTATCGAGCCCGCTGCTGGCGAAATTTACTCCTCTTCTCATTGAAACATTTGCAGTGAATATGGAGATAACGGTGAAGGAACCAGGCGCGGCGGACGCATGGATGCAGTTCTATAAAAATGTGTCCTCTCTCGGCCTGAGCCTGATGATCATTCTGTTCAGCAGCAGCCTGTCCGGGGAATACGCAAAGGGCACGCTGACGATCATGTTCACGAAAGGCCTGTCCCGCAGGGCGGTAGTTCTCTCAAAATTTATTTCCTCTGCGGTGATTATGACGGTGAGCTACTGGCTCAGTTTTGCTGTCGCCTGGGCATATACCGCATATCTGTGGCCGGGAGAGGGCTTTAAACACCTTCTGCTGTCAGCCTTTGTGGTGTGGCTCACCGCGCTGCTGTACTTATGTATTCTTATGCTGGGCTGTGTGATGTTCCGTCAGGCCTTCACCGCAATACTGTTTCTGCTGGTGTTCACCGTCGTGATGGGACTTTTGAGCATGACGCCGCTTCTGGAAGGCGTCAGCCCATCTTTTCTTGTCATGAAAAATGTAGATCTGCTCACCGGAGAAGCGGCAGCTTCCCAGTTTATACTTCCTGGAATTCTTACCGTAATTCTGTCGGCGGTACTGCTGCTCCTGTCTGTTATGGTGTTTAACAAAAAGACGTTATGAAAGTCCGGCGGCTTTGAAATATTCTTCAAGGCCGCCGGAATGAACGGACATATGGCGAAGCCGTTGTATTATGAGGGGGCGCGCGGGTGATCAGTAAGTATCTGGAATGAGGAAAAAGGCGCTGGAGGCGTGGTATTAAGGGATAGGAGAGTGGGATAGGAAACAGAACGATACTGTTTCTTATCCCACTCTTTTTATCTTAAAATGATATCAAATAATAAAAAGACACAAATAACAATAGGAAAATCATATAAAATTGCACATTTTGTTAAAACAGTCTGATTTGAAACGAGATAAAGATGCTTTACAATAAAGATATCAGGATTCGGAGATTCTTTATAGAAACCCGGATAACAGAAAGAGAGGAAATAAAATATGAAGAAGAAGGTATTGGCGATGTCACTTGCGCTGGCGATGGTTTTAGGCATGACGGCATGCGGCGCCAACGGTTCCAGGGACTCCGGCGGGGAAAAAACGGAGACAGTTAAAACAGAGTCATCGGGGGCTGAAGATGAAAGTGGTCTTAAAGTGGTAACGATTGGATTAAACGGTACAGTAACGGATGTGTCGCCCTACCATGCGCCGGATGTCATTGCATATCCGATCGAATTTTCTCTGTATCAGAACCTGTTTACCACAGCCAGTGTCAGCAGTCAGGAGCTGATTCCGGTAGTAGGAAAATCCATTGAGATTTCTGAGGACGGGCAGAGTGCGGTAATTGAGATCTTCAATAATGTCCATGACACGGAAGGGAATGCGATCGATGCGAATGACATCGTATTTTCGGCGGAGACTCTGAAGAAGGCGGCAACTCAGACCGATACGGCATACATTGAGAGCATTAAGGCGACCGATGATTATACGGTGGAGTTAAAACTGACCGAACCTAATAAAAATACGATGGTTAAGCTTCTTACCCATATCCATATCGTAAACAAAGAGGCGTATGAGGAGAATCCGGATACCTGTCCAGGTACGTCACCCTATCGTCTGGTGTCCTATACCAGCGGTTCGGAATACATTCTGGAAAAGACCAATAACTACTGGCAGACCGATGCTTCCAAGACTCCATACGATGCACAGGCGAATGTGGACAGAATCATCTTCCATTGTATTCCTGAGAAGACCCAGATGACAATGGCGTTAGAATCCGGAGAAATCCAGATGGCAATCGGAGCAGACGGACGTGAGGCCGCGCGGTTTGACACTGGAGGCGAGAGTGCGGATGGATTCCTGGTGGATACCAATTCCGGAAGCTTTTCCACCGTTCTTTTATTCAATGATACGGCAGATTCGCTTTGTCAGGATATCAATTTGAGAAAAGCGATTCTTTATGGAATCGACCGTCAGGCGATTATCGATGTGGTTTTAAACGGAGCAGGCAAAGTAAACAGTGATCTCGCATCTGAAACGCTGGGCGGCTTCAATGAAGAATGGCTTGCAGAAGAGTATTATCCCTATAATGCGGAAAAGGCAAAGGAGTATCTGGCACAGAGCAGTTATAATGGAGAGACTCTGAAACTGGAGGCAGATCCCTCCAATGGAACATCGCTGGAACTAATTCAGTCCCAGCTGTCCGCAATCGGTATAAAAGTAGAGATTCAGACATTTGAAAATGCACTTTGGCAGGAAGAGAAGGTAGCGGGAACCGGTGAAAGCGGATGGGATTTCTGCATTGACGGCGTAGGCGGTTCTCTTGTGACAAATGCGTGGAAGGTAAAGTTTAATCCGAGCAATTTCTCAACAGGACTTCCGCAGACAGGAAGCCAGGATACGGAGCTTGTCGGGCTTCTGCTGAAGGCCGCTGATACACAGGATTCCGCAGACTTGGATGCGTTTCATGATTATCTGGCAGAAAAGGCTTATGCGATCGGTGTTTACAGCCCCGCGGACAAGTGTATTACTGTGGATACAATTACAGATATCTGCTACAACGGTATGGGGTATGTAGTGCCGGGATCCTGTAATTTCGATGCATATAAATGAGACACACTCTGGAAAGAATCTGAGGTTTGATATGGTAAAGTATACAGTAAAGAGATGTATCCTCATGATTCCCGTTATTTTAGGAGTTACGGCGTTGATTTTCATATTGCTGAGCTTTGTTCCGGGAGATCCGGCCAAGCTCGTCCTGGGAAATGAGGCCACGGTTGAGATGGTGGCGGCCAAGCGGGAAGAAATGGGGCTTAACGATCCCTATGTAATTCGTTTACTGCGGTACATTGGTGATGTTTTTACAAAAGGAGATTTCGGAACCTCTTATTATAATTCGGCTTCGATCGCATCGGAGATCATGGCGAGGCTTCCGCGTACGATGACAATTGCTTTCTTTGGCATTTTGCTGACTATGGCGATCGGGATTCCTTTAGGGGTCATGGCAGCGGTTCATCAGAATGGCATTGCTGACAGGGTATGTATGATTTTTGCCATGATCGGCGTTGCTCTTCCCGAGTTTTGTATCGCGATGATTCTGGTAACCATATTTGCATCTAAGCTGCACTTACTGCCGTCTCATGGCGTGAGCAGCTGGGCCTGCTATATCATGCCGATTGTAGCGGCTTCTCTGGGAAGCATTACCGGTCTGGCACGTCACTGCAGGAACAGCACTCTGGAAGCTATCCGTTCCGATTATGTGACGACGGCACGGTCCAAGGGTGTGAAAGAATGGAAGGTCATCGTTCATCACGTACTTCCCAATTCCCTGATTCCTGTGATTACCAGCCTGGGCGGGTCTTTTGCCCAGATGATGGGCGGTGCGATTGTCATTGAAAATGTATTCTCTATTCCGGGAATGGGACAGTATATTGTGACCGCAATCAACAGCCGCGATTATAACATTATTCAGGGAAGTGTGGTTGTACTTGCGATAATCTTCAGTATCATTATGCTCCTTGTAGATTTGCTGTACGCGGCCATTGATCCCAGAATCAAGGCTCAGTACATGGGAACGGGAAGGAGGAAGAAAACGCAGTGAATAAGGGAAAAGTTTCGAAACCGAGCCAGGTAAAAGAAATTCTTAAGCGGCTCAGAAAGAATAAGGTAGCCATGCTCGGCGGTATTATACTGGCTATAATCGTGATTGCTGCGGTGCTGGCTCCGGTTATTGCACCATACAGCTACGAGGCGATGGATACCGGCCATACCCTGGAAGGGCCGTCAGCGTCACACTTATGCGGAACAGATAACCTGGGACGGGATATATTCAGCCGTCTGTTGTACGGTGCCAGATATTCCCTGGCGCTCGGGTTTGTATCTGTAATTGTATCCCAGTTTTTCGGTGTAATTCTGGGTTCTGTAGTCGGGTATTACGGCGGCCTGTTTGAAGATGTAGTCATGCGTATCCTGGATGTAATCCAGTCGATTCCTGGAACCCTGCTTACGATTACCGTGGCTACGGTATTTGGCAGTGGTTTTGGAAACACAATCCTGGCATTGGCAATCAGCCATATTCCGGGAAGTGCAAGGTCCACAAGGGCACTGGTCTTATCCGTGCGAAAGAATGAATATCTGGAAGCCGCAGAGGCTTGCAACTGCAGTGATGCAAGAAAAATCGTAACTCACATCATACCTAATATTCTTTCTTATATGATTGTTACGATGACCACAGCCACGGCCTACACGATTCTGCAGGCGACCAGTTTAAGCTATATCGGCCTTGGCGTACAGCCGCCGAAACCGGAGTGGGGAGCGCTGCTGACCAGTGCGCGGGATTACATGCGCGATTATACGTATATGCTGATTGCCCCCTGCATCTGCATTGCCCTCACAGTACTGTCCTTAAACCTGCTGGGTGATGGCCTGAGGGACGCAATGGATCCGAAGATGAAGAAATAGAAATGAGGTTGATGAACGTATGAGTGAAAAGAAAAACAGCAGGTTCCTTTCCGTTGAAAATCTGGTTGTAGAGTATACATCAGACGGACAGGTTGTCCATGCGGTGAACGGCGTCAGCTTCCATCTGGACCGTGGCAGGACCCTGGGGCTGGTGGGTGAGACCGGAGCAGGCAAGACTACTATAGCAAAGGCGATTATGCGTATTCTGCAGGAACCGCCCGCAGCCATAAAGGATGGCAGCGTTCTGCTGGATGGCACAGATCTGCTGAAATTACATAAAGAAGAGATGTACGGAATCCGGGGAGCAAAAATATCCATGATATTCCAGGACCCCATGACCTCTTTAAATCCGGTCCATAAGGTCGGTGAACAGATCGCCGAGGTCATCCAGATCCACAACAGTATGACAAAGAAAGAGGCGCGAGGAAAGGCCATCGAGATGCTGGAGCGAGTGGGGATTCCGGCAGACCGTTACGATGAGTACCCGCATCAGTTTTCAGGCGGTATGAAACAGAGAGTTGTCATTGCCATGGCATTAGCCTGTAATCCGGAGCTTTTGCTGGCGGATGAACCCACTTCCGCTCTGGACGTGACAATCCAGGCAGAGGTTCTGACTATGATTAAAAAGCTGAGGGAGGAATTTAATACGGCCATGATTATGATTACCCATGATCTGGGAGTCGTGGCTCAGGTATGTGATGATGTGGCTATCGTATACGCAGGAGAAATTCTGGAGTACGGCAGTAAAGAAGATGTCTATCTGCATCATTTTCATCCCTATACTACCGGATTGTTTGAGGCGATTCCTCAGATGGATGTACATGTGGAACGCCTGAGGGCGATTAAGGGTCTTCCGCCAGATCCGACGGACCTGCCGAAGGGCTGTCACTTCAGTCCCAGATGTCCGTTTGCAACCCCGGAATGTAAAAACGGTGAGATTCCCAGTGTGGAAGTGAGACCCGGACATTTTTGTAAATGTCTCCATCCGGAAGAAGGGAGGACCTTATAATGGAAAATTTAATCGAAGTCCGCCATCTGAAGAAATACTTTAAGACCGGAAGCGGAGTTCTCCACGCCGTGGATGACGTTACCTTTGGCATACCGAAGGGTTGCACCATGGGAGTGGTCGGTGAGTCCGGATGCGGGAAATCAACCCTGGGAAGAACCATGATTCATCTGCTTGACAGTACCGACGGAGAGATTCTCTTTGAGGGGAAAAATGTTACCAATATCTCGAAACATGAGATCAGAAAACTGCGTGAGGACGTGACGATCATTTTCCAGGATCCGTATTCATCCCTGGATCCCCGCTTTACGGTGAGCCGCATTATCCGGGAACCGCTGAAAATATCCGGGAAATTCAGCAGGGGAGAGATTGACGACCGGGTAGACGAACTGATGGAGATGGTCGGAATCGATCCGAGATTTGCCATGGCCTATCCGCACGAACTGGATGGGGGACGCAGACAGCGCATCGGCATTGCCAGGGCACTTGCGTTAAATCCCAAGTTTATCGTCTGTGATGAGCCTGTATCGGCGTTGGATGTCTCCATTCAGGCTCAGGTGCTGAATCTTTTACAGGATTTGCAGGAGGCCCGCAGTCTGACTTATATGTTCGTCACCCATAATATGTCGGTAGTAAGGCATATATCCGATCATATCTGTGTGATGTACTTAGGGCAGCTTGTAGAGACAGCAGAGACGGAGGCGGTATTTGACCGGCCCTACCATCCTTATACAAAGGCACTCCTGTCGGCCATCCCTTCCAGTGATATCACAAAGAAGATGGAACGAATTTCGATGAAGGGGGAAATCAATTCGCCGATTAATCCAAAGCCGGGGTGCAGATTTGCCAGCAGATGCATCTATGCGACGGAAGCGTGTAAAAAGCCGCAGCAGCTGACTGAGGTTGAGCCGGGACATTTTGTGTCATGCTGCAGAATTGGAGAGATATGAGTACTTTAAAACCAATTGAGCCGCAGTCGAAACAGTTAGAGCCGTATCTGGAAGAACTGCGGAAAAAATATAAAAGCGAGGTCTATGCAGCCGACCGGTATGTCGAGGTATTTAAAATAAGGCAGAATTTATATGCCATGTATGCACCGTGTACTCATGCAGTGGGAGATAACTGGCTGTATTTGATCGATGGACCAGATCGGGCGCTGTATATCGATAATGGTTATGGGATCGGTGATTTAAAGGGGCTTGGCGAGTTATTGACCGGGAAAGAGGTGATCTGCGCGGTTACACACTGTCACGGGGACCATGCGGGCGGAAGCCCTCAGTGGGAAGAGATACTCTGTCATGCGTATTGCGCAGAAATGCTGGAACGGCAGATGGAGAATTATGACGACTGGTGGAGACGGTTTAATAAGGTTGGAGAGGCGCAGCACCGCCGTTATTACCGGGATGAAGACGTAATTCCTTTTAGGCCGTACATACCGGTCGGCCTGCCGGATCATTCGGTTATCAATTTAGGCGGAGACTATGAGATTGAATTAATTCATATGGGCGGCCATTCCCCTGGGCTCAGCTGTTTCCTGGATAAAAAGAGCAGGATCCTGTTCAGCGGAGACGCCCTGTTTGAGTCGCGTTTCAAAGGGCTCGGTGTAGGGCTGCATAATGCGAAACCAGGCGTACTCCATCCGGAATGTATGGGAATCAGCTATTACTCTGTGCAGCTGGAGGGACTTGTAAAACGTATCGATGAGTTTGATGATGTTATGGCGGGGCATGGTTTCTTTGACAGCCCATCCTGCGTCTCGACCGATACCCTGAAGGCAGTGAAGCAGATTTTGGAAGATCCCTTCTGCTACGATCTCGTCATGGAGAGGCAGTCTGGGAAAACCTATATCAAAGAGGGGGGCACGGCAGATGTGCTGTATGTGCCGGAAGAAGTGATAGAAAATAGAAAGCTGTATGGAAAGGAAAGATAAAAATGGGCGGATTTAAAGTAGGAACTTCTAAAGTCTGTATCTCTCCACCGGAGGATGTATTCCCTTACCCAGGGCCGGCATATCTGGGCGGAGGCGTATGGATAGATGGGGTATATGATGATATTTACGTGCGTATGATCGCATTTTCCAATGGAGAAGAGACTTTTTTATTCGGCAGCTTCGAGGAGAGCAATGGCACGGATGCTCTAAAGGACGCCATAACAGAGCGGTACAAAATACCCTATAAGAATCAGATGTTCTGCCAGATTCATAACCATGGGGGAATCCAGACGACGACTGTTATGAAAGAAGGCAGAAGCCAGAAAAAGAATCATAATTATACGGAGAACCAGTATAGAATGGGCACCATGATTTACGAGAAGGCACTGGAAGCAGCCGGGGAGGCGCTTCAGAACATGGTTCCCGCAAAATGGGGATATGGGACTGGTAAGAGTTATATCAACGTGAACCGGGATTATCCCAATGAGGATGGCTACTGGTCTCAGATCGACAATTACGACGGGCCTTCCGATAAGACACTGTCCGTGATCAAATTTACCGATGACGAGGACCGCCTGATCGCCGCTGTTTTGAATTACAGTGCCCATGCCATCACCACGATCGGGGCAAAGGATAGGGACGGAAAAATCAAGGTATCCGGTGATTTCCCGGGATTTACCTGTGGCCGTCTGGAAGAGGAGTACCCTGGCGCTGTGGTGATGTGGACGTCAGGAGCTGCGGGCGACCAGAATGCCATCTGCTGTTTTAAAGGTGAGAAACATTACTTCGAGTGCAGCGGCGTGTCCGAAAGCGACACGATCCCGGACGGATACCAGTACGCCTATTCCCAGAATCTGGGAGAGCGCCATGCGTCAGATGCCAACAAGGTATTAAAGAAAATCGAGTGCCATGCAGGAATGGATATGCGCTCCGCGTATACAGATGTATTTATCCCGCAGCAGGAGGCGCCGGAAGGAACCAATTTTTGGCTGAATATTGCACTGGCTCAGAATTCTGTGTCTGTGGTGGAAAAAATCGCACCGGAGATGGTAAAGGACGGTAAAATCATTGGCAGGCATCTGGAAGATTATATTCCGACAGACAAACCGGAGGACTGCGAGATGCAGTTGTTTATTCTGGGGGATGTGGCAGTGGTCACAGTGGCGGCTGAGCTTTATGTGAATCTTGGAAAGGCAATAAAGGAAGCCTGTCCGCTGAAACACGTATTTGTCATTACCGTGGCAGGGGGGCATGGGAACAGGGTCGGATACATACAGGATACAGACAGTAATACACACAAGACTTTCCAGCACTTCGGAGAGGCATACCCCTGCGATTCCAATACAATTTTTAAAGAGGGATTAAAAGCATTAACCAAAAAGATTTTTCTGTAATAGGTAGTTCCGATGGTACTGTCATAATGGCAGTGCCATTTGGTGCATGGAGAAAAGGGGGATTGGCTGTGAGAAAACAGGAATGGATACCCGTTGGGGATGAAAACGAGGATATGAGGGCAGAGCGAAAGGAACCTTACTTTGCCACCGCGAAAGGAAGGCAGATATCTGCCCTTTTTATGATTGTGCTAATTGCCTTTCTTCTGTTTTGCAATATGACACGATCAGCCGGTTCCGTTACGTGTGAAATGGATGATGCAGTCCTTGGCATCAGCTGTCTCGACGAACAGGCCCTTTTTATTCCGTATAGAGATATGGAAGAAGTACGACTGGTCAGCAGTCTGGAATCAGGAGAGGTTATAAGGAATAAGGATTGGGATGAAGGATGGTGTGGAGAGTACCGGAATGAGCTTTACGGCAGGTATACCTTTTATGCGTACAGCGAGGTGGAAAACTATATCGTAGTAAAACATATGGCCGGAACACTGGTATTTAACTTAAAATCGGAGAAGGCGACAACAGATACATATGAACAATTGATGGTATATTGTATGGGGCGATAAACGGTCAGTTGCTTGAAGTATCCTAAGAGCTCTGTTATAATGAAACTAACATTTTGGGGGGCTTACAATGGAAAAATTAATAAAAATGGTGATCGCGGATGATGAACCGTACATCTGCGGTATGCTGAAAAAACTGATTCAGTTTGATGAACTTGGGGTGGAGTTTATCGATTGTATTTATGATGGAGAGAGTCTGCTTAAAAAAGTGGAGAAGGAGCAGCCGGATATTGTACTTACCGATATATGCATGCCTCGTCTGGACGGGTTAGAGGTGATCCGCATTGCAAAAGAGAGAGGACTAAAGTGCAGATTCGTCGTTATAAGCGGTTACCGGCAGTTTGAGTATGCTTATAATGCGCTCAAATATGAGGTGGAAGATTATATCCTGAAACCAGTCGACGGGAGGGAGCTTAACTCCGTTTTAAAGAAAATCTGTGATTCTCTCAGGCAGAGTGAACTGTCGGGAACGGAGAAGAACGATTCCGCGATCCGAACTTACCTGATCGAAAAAGCAGTCCACGAAGAGCTTCAATATGAGGCGATGCCTTTGGAAGAGATCAATAAACGATATCACACCCATTTCAAACCGGGATTATACCGGGTAATACTGGTGAAGCTGGATTACTCAAGGAATACGGAACATATTGAGATAACAGAAGATATCTCCTCCGTAATCAAGAAGATGCGGGAAGTTTCTGTCATTCATTTTCATGAGAAATGCCATGACGTCTTAATTGCTGATAAGCGCGATGGGGTTATGCTGCTTTTAAACTATGACAGCGCTTCGGATGCGGAGCTCAAGGCGGAGATTCAAAGCGTGTTTAAAAAAATTAAGAATGTCATTGATCTGTTCCAGGGCCTTAAGCTGACCGTTTGTGTCGGAAAGGCTGTGTCGGAGACCGGTAAGATCATTGAAAGCAAGCAGTCCTGCAGGCGTGCCGACTGGGTGCGCATGAATATCGGTACCGACCGGGTGATTTTTTCGGAGGAGATAGAAGAAGGACTGGTGGCAGACTATCAGTCCAGATTTGATGAGATAGAAGAAAATCTGGTAAAGGCGTTTATTATCCTTGATTCCGAGTCGGTTCGCTCAGATCTTATGGATTTTTTTTCGCTTCCGTCCAAGATTCTCGGAAGTACGGAAGCAATGGTCTTTATCAGGCGCATCATCGATAAGTTCTGCGATATCTATAAGACGATCACGAAGGACGCTGCCGACGATGAGATGGTATACAGCCGCATCAGCAGGGGAATTCATCTGAAATCTAATTTTGTGGCTTACCGCAATGAACTGATTGATCAGATGTGCGGCAATCTGGACCGTGCTGCCGAAAGAATAAAGGAGAAGAACGCAAAACCGGTGAGACAGGCGTGTGTCTATATTGAAAGAAACTATGCGAAACATTTAACCATGGAGGGTGTCGCGCAGGAGGTAAACTTAAGTCCTGCCTATTTTTCCAACCTGTTTAAGAAGGAGACCGGCCAGAATTTTACGGAGTATATCATAGACTATCGGATCAGAATGGCTAAGGATATGCTGAAAAACAGCGATAAGAATGTGAGTGAAATCGCGGAGGCATTGGGATTTGCAGACTCGAGGTATTTCAGCAAACTGTTTAAGAAAGAAGTGGGCGTAAAGCCTACTGACTACCGGAATATTTATGGGTGAGGTTCACTGTGAAAAAATTGGTGGTAATGACAGAGGATAAACTGGAGAAGCTGGTCAGTGACCGAATCACGGAGGCACAGGCGCAGGACAATCAGAATTATGAACGGGAGATCCTGCTTAAACAGGCGAATCTGGCCACACTTCAGGGTCAGATTAATCCGCATTTTCTTTATAATACCCTGGAGTGCATCCGAGGAATGGCTCTTTTGGAGGATGCGGAGGATGTCGCTGACATTGCCTGGTCTCTGTCCAATTTTTTTCGGTACAGTATCAGCGGAAACAGCGATATCGTTACACTGAAGGATGAACTGGAGAATGTAAGGAACTATATAAAAATCCAGCAGTATCGGTTTAAGGACAGATTCAGTCTGGAAATCTTTAACGAACCGGAGGTAAAGGATGTGATTCTGCCCAAACTTACCCTTCAGCCAGTGGTCGAGAATGCAATTCTGCACGGGCTTTCGGATGTGATGTCAGGCGGAACCGTTTCCGTTACGGCTCGTCGGATTCAGAGTAATGTACAGATTATGGTTTCAGATAACGGCTGTGGGATGACACCGGAACAGCTGGAATTTATGTGCTCCAAAATACGAGACGGAAAACCAGAAAGAGGAGAGGGAAGCCATCATACAGGCATTGGAATGCAGAACGTGGACAAGCGCTTAAAGCTGCATTTCGGCCAGGAGTATGGAATCTCCATATACAGCTGTGAGGGGCTGGGGACAGATGTGGAGATTTTGATTCCGTATAAGCTTTCCAGTAAGGAATAATGGAAGAAATTTTTCGTGCATGCAATGTAGATATACCGAATGAGAAAGGGCATGGCCTTAAAACTGTGAATTTTAGTATCAGAAAAGGGGAGATTCTGGGGGTTTTCGGGAACCGCTATGCCGGAAAATATAAATTAATGGGATTGATTGCCGGTGAAGTCTGTCCTTCTGCCGGTATTGTTTTTTTTCGGGGTGAGAGAATGAATTACGGAGGCGGTACAAAAGGAGGGAATCCGGAAGTGATATGCTTAAGCCGTGATTCCATGCTGGTCGGTGAGCTCGCTATCTGGGAAAATCTCGCAATACTGTGGAAGACGAAAGGGCTTACAAAGCGGGTAAATTCTGGAAAAATCAAGAAGATGATCACACTCTTACTGGAAGACTACGATCTTGCTTTCGATGTAAACAGAAAAACAAATACCTTAAGTCAGATGGAATGCTTGTATCTGGAGATTTTGGCTTCCAGACTACGACGGATTAAAGTGATTTTAATTGACAGTCTCGATCTGGAAGGGACGACCCGGGAGTTTGAAAAATTAAAGAGTCTGATGGAACAGTTAAAAGCCGAAGGGATATCTTTTGTCTATTTCAGCCATCAGATGAAGTTATTGCCATACTTAACGGACCGGATCGCATTTCAATATGACGGCCGGATCGTGAAGATTATTGAGAATGGGCCGGGCTATGAACGGAAAGCCAACCACGTGATTCATGCGCTCTATGCGACATACAAGGAAACAGCACGCCGCTCTGTGAAAAATGCAGAATCGGTTCTCACCGTCAGAAATCTGAATGTGGGATTAAAGGAACTGCTGAACTTAACACTGTATAAAGGAGAATTTACTGCTGTGGTAACGCCCTATCTGGAGGTGTTTCCGATCATGCAGCAGCGCTTTTTTGAAGGAAACCAGGCAGAGACGTGTACGATCTGGTATGACGGAAAACAGAAGACAGTCCTTAAGGAGAGTGACGGTATTCTGTTTCTGAACACAGCATATCTGGATCAATTGATTGAGGAACTGTCGCCGATGGAGAATCTCTGCCTCGGATTTTACGAAAAACTATCCAGGTGCGGGTTTGAGAGAAAGCAGATGATAAAGTGTGTGAAGGAGGATTTTTACCGCTGGTATGGAAAACGCGGCCTGCTGGAACACAAGGACAGCCGTCATCTCTTTAAAAAGGAGCGGATCGCAATTAATCTGTTTCGCTTAAAGCTGGTTCGTGCAAAGGTAATTATATGTAATGATTTTGCCATACATAACGACCTGGTCACTTATCATATGGTAAAAGAGAGCCTCGCCGAACTGCTGGAATCGGGGACGGCAGTGTGCATGTTTACGGGGGATGTGGATCATGAGGAAGAACTGGTGGACAGGTATGTGCTTTTAACGCGGGAATCACAGACCCGGTCCTATGGATCATGATTCAAAGAGGAAAACAATATGAAAAAAGGTTGGAATAGTTCTGTCTTAATTATGCTTCTTGTTGCCTTTGGCTTTACTGTTATGTCTCACGAGTTCTTAGCTCCCGACAACATCAGATCGATCGTGTTTTTAAATACCGACCTGGCGGTTGTTGTGCTTGGGCTGGCATTTATCATGGCGGGAGGCGGATTTGATCTGTCTGTGGGATACCAGATCTCTCTCATCTCTGCGTTGATCAGTGTCATGATTGTGGCGGGGATTTCTCCTGTCTTTATTGTGATAGCCGCGCTTTTGACCGGTATTGGTTGTGGTTTGCTGAATGGAATTCTGACAGCCTATTTAAATATTGTACCGTTTGCAGCCACACTGGCCACACAGGTTATTTTTCGCGGTATTTCTTATTATATATCGGATAACCGTGTGGTAACGGCTCTGCCAAAGTCCTTCCGCATGCTTGCGAAAGGCAGCATGATGGGAATTCGGTTCGATCTGTGGATTGTGGTGCTTTGTTTTCTGTTTACTGCGGTAGTGTTTCGTTTTACCTTTATTGGAAAGTATATCCGTGCGATTGGTCTCAATGAGGAAGCTGCCTGGAGGTCGGGGATCAAGGTGAAGCGGATCAAATGCCTGTCCTACTCCATTGCTGGCGTTTTCTATGCCCTGGCGGCAATTATTATGACGGCCAGAAAAGGGGTGGCGGGCAGTAATGTGGGACCGGGAATGGAAATTACCGGGATAGCCGCGGCCTATATCGGCGGTGTGCTGGGTCAGCCGGCGCATCCCCGGATCTGGAGTCTCATACTTGGAGTACTGACAGTGGCCATGATTGAAAACCGTTTTTCGCTGATCAGTATTAATGCGAATGCGCAGTATATTGTTACCGGAGTGATTTTGATTTTATCCATGTTATTTTATAAGAGAAAACGATAGAGTAAAGGTATCAGAAAAGCAGCGAATCCGCTGCTTTCAGACTGTAGACAACTAGCCTCCTAATAGGAGGCGGTTGTCTTTTTTCTTTCACTCAGGATTTCGATGTAGTATAATAGTACTATACGAAAGTGAGGTTTTTTCTTATGATGGGGAAAAAAGATTATTCAGAACGTTCTCAGGTACAGATTGCAAGCCTGGATGACCTCGTCCCTTCCGGTCATCTGGTTCGAAAGCTGGAGGAAGCCATTGATTTAAGCTTTATTTATGACGAGGTTAAAGATCTCTACAAACCTTATGGCAGGGAAAGCATTGATCCCGTTGTATTAATGAAAATCGTGATCCTCCAATACGTGTTTGGCATCCCTTCCATGCGCAAAACAATCAAAGAGATTGAAGTGAATCTTGCTTACCGCTGGTATCTGGGATACGGCCTGTATGAGGATATCCCTCATTTCTCTACCTTTGGGAAGAACTATACCAGACGCTTTAAGGATACGGATCTTTTTCAAAAGATATTCTCCCGGATTCTAATGGAGGTGGATGCCTGTGGTTTCCTGGATACGGAAAGTCTTTTTATTGATGGTACCCACATCAAAGCCAGTGCAAACCCTCATAAATATCAGAATGAAACCATGGAAAAAGAAGCCCGATGTTACGAAAAGGAGCTGCAGGAGGAAATAGAGAAGGACAGGCTGGAACACGGGAAAAAGCCATTGAAAGAAAAAGAGTCCACGCCAGAGACCATAAACAAAAAGGTCAGCACTACCGATCCCGACAGTGGCTGGTTCCACAAAGGGGAACACAAGCAGGTGTTTGCTTATGCAGCCAATACCTGCTGTGATAAAAATAATTATGTCATAGATTTTGAAGTGACAGCAGGGAATGTCCACGACAGCGTATCCTTTTGGGAACTGTACCGGAAAGTAAGCGAACGGGTAAAATATCCTAAATACTATGTAATGGATGCAGGCTATAAGATACCAGCAATCGCAAGAACGCTAATCGAGGAAGGAAAGGTTCCGGTTATGCCCTATAAACGTCCAATGACAAAGAAAGGGTATTTTCGAAAAAGCGATTATGTATATGATGAATACTTTGACTGTTATTTATGCCCGAATAATCAGATCCTAAAATACAGCACAACAAACCGTGATGGATACCGAGAATACAAAAGCGATGGAAAAAAGTGTAAGGATTGTCCGTACCAAAACCAATGTACAGGAAGCAAAGACCATGTAAAGGTGGTAAGCCGCCATGTATGGGAGGGGTACATGGAAAAGGTGGAGGAAATCCGTCATCAGACAGGGATGAAAGAAATCTATCAGAAACGGAAAGAAACCATCGAACGAGTCTTTGCAGACGGAAAAGAAAAACATGGAATGAGATATACACAGTACAGAGGATTGGCAAAAGTGACAATGGAGCTGACCCTTTTATTTGCATGTATGAATCTAAAGAAACTGGCAATCTGGAAATGGAGAAAGGGCGGGCTAAGGAAACCCTGTTCTTTTGTCTGTATATTCGAACCAATATATCTCTATATAAAATTCAAAATGGTTCCGGGTGCATCGCACCAGGAACCATTTTGTCTACAGTCTGAAAGCAGCGAATCCGCTGCTTTTCCTTTTTTTTTCCACATAATCGAAAACCAGTGACATTATTCTGCCCTTTTTTCCATGCTATACTTTTATTGAGAGAAATCAAAAGGTAAAGGAAGAGGAGGCAGGAAATGGTAAGACAAAACTATCCGATTAAAAATGAACTGAATGCGAAGCGAATCAAGTGGGGAAATCCGCAGAATTATATCAGCTGGGCTTATATGAAAGAACTGCGGGAAAATAACCGGACACGAAAAATATATGAGATGAATCCGTATGTCGAGGTATATCAGTTCAGAGATAATTTATATGGCCTGTTTACGCAAAACTGCGACGGTGCCGGCGATGTATGGATGTATCTGATTGTGGGACCGGAAAAGGCATTATTAATCGATACGGCCTTCGGTCTGGGCGATTTAAAGGGATTGGCGGAGAAATTGTCCGGAGGAAAAGAGGTGATCGTGTTTAATACACATGGTCATGTGGATCACGCTTATGGAAACTGCCGGTTTGACAGAGTTTACTGTCATGAGTTTGAAGTCCCCAGTTTAGAGGAACAGAACGGGCATATGTTTGATTATCTGTTTGATGAAAACGGGGACAATATATGGCTTCAGTTTGATAAAGAGGATTTGCCGAAATTTAAAAAATATGAGATCGTTGGCGTGCCGGACGGTTACGTCTTTTGCCTGGGCGGTGATTATGAAGTGGAGGTCTGCTGGCTGGGCGGCCACGTTTCGGGAAATGCGGGAATCCTGGACAGAAAAAACAGGATTTTCTTCCCGGGAGATGACTTGTGCAGTGATATATCCGGCGTGGGAGGCGGTCCGAAACCGGGGGTGAAAAATGGCCAGTATATGAATGTGCAGACCTTCCGTGATAACCTGGCAAAGGTGGTCGCGAGACTGGACGAAATTGACTACGTGTTTCCCAGTCACTTTATCGTGAATGTGGAAAGCGGTGTGCTGGAAAGTGAACTGGAGGCATGTGACGAAATCCTGAAAGATCCGGACTGCTATGACTATAAGGCATTCAGTATAAGTCCCAAGGGCGGTGCGCCGACAGAACGATATTTCAAGTATATTAAGGGATTCAGTGTGCTTGCGTATACAATGGAAGGTGTTTACCCTCCAAAGGAGGAGGGGGAGAGGGGGACAGAACCTAAATGAGCAGAGAATTGAGAGTTGGGGCATCAAAGGTCTGCATCAATCCTGCTCCTGATATGTATCCGATTCCCAACCGGATCAGCGATTTTGGGCTGGAACCCATGCAGCAGTGGGAACCTTATGATGATATGAACTGCCGTGCGATTGCCATTGATACAGGCTGGGCCAGGTTGATGTTTCTTTCATTTGAACTTTCCGGAGCTCCGGAATTTCCGGATTATCCTGAGACAATTGCTGCGGAAACGGGGTTCCCTGCGGACAATATCTTTATTACTGGAACACATAACCACACAGCGCCCCGATATAGAAAGAATCAGGCGTCTCCGGAACTTCTGGAGTTTATTGAGAGATATGAGCAAATTGTTTTTGATGCAGGAATCAAGGCAGGAAAACAGGCGGCAGAGACGATGCGCCCGGCCCGTTATGGCTACGGAGAAACGGACAGCTATATCAATGTGAACCGAAACCTGTTTTCATTTGGCGGTTACTGGGTGGAGGGACGAAGCATGGGGGGATACAGTGATAAGACACTCTCCATTATCAAATTCGTCGACAGGGAAGACCGGTTGATCGCGGCTTTCCTAAATCATGCCACCCATGCCACAAACTGTTATATGTTGAAGGACGTTGACCATAAGGCGAAAACCTCCGGGAATTTTACCGGAATCGCCTGTCGGTTTGTAGAGGAACATTATGGAGATGGTGCGGTTGCTCTGTGGACTTCGGGAGCAGCAGGAAATCAAAATCCTCTTTTGAGTCATGGGCTTCAATACGAGTATCCGGATGGCTGGACCGCACAGCTTCAATATCCGGATGGCACAGGCTACATGCAGATGGAGTATATGGGACGTCTGCACGGCGCTGACTGCTGCAAAGGGATCGATGCGATCACCCGGTACAGTGAGTATATGCCGGTGAATCATGTAATGAAAAATATCGACCTGCCCGCAAGACGCTGTGTGAACGGATGGCCTCCAAAGGATTTCTCCACCGTTCGAAACGGCGGACAGGGCCCACGCAGCTATGAAGAAGTCCCTTATGGAAAAATACCCGGACCAGCCATGGTACCTGAGATGGTGCCAGGAGAACCGAGACATTTGAAACTCCATCTTTTAACCATCGGTAATATTGCAGTGCTGCTGGCGAACGCAGAGCTGTTTGCAGAAATTGGCAGAGATATGAAGGAGGCATCACCTTATAAGAATACGGTGATTGTAACACATCATTATGGGGAGAAATGCAATTATATCTTTGACTGGACATCGAAAGACGTTCTTCTACCGATGGCATACGGGGGTGTAGAACCGGGCAGTGCCGAGGACGTGATTATAGAAGGAGAGAAGAATCTTTTTTTTGACATTTTAAAATACAGATTAAAAGGAGGAGCGGGAACCCATGGAGACGGCAGTGAAAAAGAAGAGAGTCGGGATTGATCTTACAGAAGGTCCCATTATGAAGACTCTGCTGACATTTGCAATCCCGATTATCCTGACGAATCTGATACAGCAGATTTATTCTCTGGTCGACTTAATGGTAGTGGGACAGTTTGTCGGCAGCATCGGAACGGTTGGTGTTTCCACCGGCGGTGAAATTGCCGACTTTATGACGCCTCTTGCCACGGCGTTTGCCATGTCTGGTCAGATCTATATTTCGCAGCTGATCGGGGCTGGAGAACACAGGAGAGCAAAAAAAACCATTGGAACACTGTTTTCTATCATGTTTATTGCATCTATATGTATCGCTGTTCTAACCGTAATCTTTAATAATCAGATTCTGACACTGCTGAACTGTCCGCAGGAAGCATGGTCGCAGGCGCAGGCCTATATGATTATCACCGTTATTGGTATGCCGTTTATTTTTGGTTACAACGCGGTATGCGGTGTCCTGCGCGGAATGGGAGAATCGAAAAAACCTTTGTTTTTTATTTCAGTAGCGGCGGTAACCAATATAATCCTGGATATCCTTCTTGTAGCGGTATTCAAGCTGGAGGCAGCAGGTACAGCCATAGCGACGGTGATGGCCCAGTTGGGGTCTTTCATAGCAGCATTTACCTTTATGTATCACCATCGTGATGAAATGGGATTTGAATTGAAACTTTCTTATTTCAAGATTGAAAAGGATGCAGCAGAAAAGATTATTAAGCTGGCAGTTCCTCAGATGGTGAGAAGCAGTCTTGTCCGTTTTTCCATGCTCTGGGTCAACGCCAATGTCAATTCCTACGGTCTGGTGGCGGCGGCTACCAACAGCGTTGGAAACAAGATTCAGAAGTTTATGGAAGTATTTATGCAGGGAGTGGACTCTGCGGCGGCTTCTATGGTGGGACAGAACCTCGGCGCCAAAAAGACTGGGAGAGCCGGGAAATCTATTCTGTGTACATTTGGCTTCTGCATGGGAGTGGCAGCGGTTTCCTCCATTTTGTTCGTCTGTGTTCCAAAGCCGCTATACCGGTTGTTCACCCAGGATCCGGAAGTCCTGGCGTTTGGAGTAACCTATTTGAGGATTATGGTAATGACAATCTTTGTAGCCGGAATTACCGGTTCATTCCAGGCCATGATCACAGGCTGCGGATTTGTCTCCCTGGGTTTTGTACTCGGCATTGTAGATGGTGTGATCAGCAGAATCGGATTCAGCCTTTTGTTCCTGTATGTTTTTGACATGGGTGTTACCAGCTATTTCTGGGGAACCGCATTTTCCAGGACGATAACCGGAGTCATTGTAGTGGGATATTTTCTGAGTGGGAAGTGGAAAAATAGAAAACTGTTGACTGAGAAATGAGAAAATGGCTGAAAAAGGCGTCATGTCCGGAGAGATGCATTTTATAAAGGAAAGGTTTCATAAAGAACGGTGCGGCCGCATGAGTGAGCAGCAGAAGATAAACAATAAGCGATAATAGAAAGAAGGGAGAACTTCATATAAAAAGTGTTGTGGAGCTGTTGATTATTACAAATGGGGAAATGCAGGATTGCATTTGGAAAGAGTTGACGAAACGGCTGATGGCTGTATCCGGAAATGTTGGCTATACAGATAAGCGGCCTTTGGAAGTGACCGTTATTAACCAGAATGATATCATACCCTGGCAGTTTCCGCCAAAATGTGAGTACATGTATGGGGAATGGCTGAGAGAAGAGATGGATGAGGGAGAAATACCGAAAACGTGCTGTGATCCCGATTTAGCAATCATTCGCTGCTCGGATTAATTACTCATGTATCCGGTGATGGGAGAAGTGTACTTTTAACATTAGCCAGAATGTGGTTTACCGAAGAAACCGGTGAGCTGTGCTCGAAAAATATTGCAGCAGTATGGGCGCTCCCTAAGATGCCACCAAACCTGGCGCCGCTGCTTAAGATGGCAGAAAAGGTGTATATAGGGGGGCGGGGGATACATGGGAGGATTTAGGGGAGGAGGCAAAGGCGCTCGTTCGATATATGGAACGTAGGATTGAAGATTTGGTTGGATAGGAGAACTGAGCCGAATTTTCGGAACTATAATTACCTGAATATATAGAAAAAGATGAAAGTAAGACAACCAAAATGCAGTTGGGTGCCGAAAGCAGATATGATAAGCATAAGATCTGGCTCTGATAAAAACCGGAACCGCGCCCCATGTTTAAAATTTCCCTCTTCTGCCAATACTTGTTAATAACAACTGGTGAAAGTGAGGAAAAGGTATGAGCAGGCGTTATCATGTGTATTCCCTGTCAGACCCCTCGAAGGCACAGCGAATTGTCGGCGAGATCGGAAAAATGGACGGGGTAAAGAAGGTGGACATTTCTGAGGACTTGAGGGAGATGGACATCGACGCGGATGCCGCAGAGTTCAGCACGGTCATGGACCGGGTGGTGAACATCTGCAATAAGGTTTCTTATGGATGCGAAGTGAAATATAAGTTTTCATGAGCAGACGGTGAGCGGCGGAGAGGAGAAAAAATCCTCTCCGCCGTTTCTGTGCGGAAAAGTGATAATATCCCTTTTACTATAATCTCTCTGTCTAAAACTGTTTTTTTGTGATAGATTAAAGGGAGGCGGCTGTGTGAATGCAACTGGCTGTCTAACTAAGAACCCAACTAACTAAAAACCCAACTAACTAAAAACCCAACTAAGTAAAAACTCAACGGAGAGGAGCATCAAATTGAGTACGTTCATATTCGAAAATCTAATATCGGAAAAGATAATCTCCTCCTCCTGGGGGCTGCTGAACCTGCTCTATCCGGCCGCGGCCGGTGTGGGGCTCATTTTCCTGCTGAACCGCCTGTTAAAGCCCCGCTTTGGCTGGCCATGGCTGACTGCGGCTGCCATCCCATTTCTTATTCATCTTGTCACTGCAATGGTAATCGGGTGGGAGCCGGGGCTTCAATGGTCGGTTCCGGGAACCTGGCTGCTGTGGTACCCCGTGATTCTGCTGCTCTTATGTTCGGTCTTCTACAAGGGACCGGCGGCTGCGAAGCTCTATCTGGCAGTGACCTTCTGTACGTTTTACCTTCTGACGATGCAGACAATGGAGCATCTGGGCTACATTCTGTTTCAAATGGCGCTGCACGCGGAGCTGCCGCCTGGGGGCAGAGAACTGCCGGTCCTTATATTCTATACGTGTCCGTTTTTTACGGGGCTGCCGTACCCGGACAGTTTTCTTCGGGCGGTTCTATACAACAGTGTCTTTTTCATAAGTCTGGCCGTGGCCTGTGTTCTGATTCTGATCTCCAGCCGCTGTCTGGCCGTGAAGCTAAAACGGCGCACGTGGGAGATGAAATGGAAGGAAGTGGTCTTTTTGCTCCTTCCGGCGGGCGCAGGGATATCCTTCTATATTTTCATAAACTTTATTAAACAGGTTTTGTTCGAGACCGCGGCCGTGGAGCTTGTAAAATGGTACGGCCCCGCGTTTTATCTGCTGATTCCCGCGCTGACGCTGGGCCTCATGGCGGCGGTTCTGTATTCGTGCGATATCTATGAACAGCTTCTGGTTTTCGGCGAGGAAAAAGGAAAGGCGGACATGCTGGAGAATCAGGTGGAGCAGATGGAAGGGCATATTCAGGATATCGAGCGGCTCTACACCGGAATCCGTTCCATGAAACATGATATGCAGAACTATCTGTTCGATATCAGAAGCCTGCTGAGCAGCAGGGGGATCCGGGTGGAAGACGATCCGGAGGGGCTGGGCGCGTATTTCTCGGGGATCGGAGAAGCCCTCGACCGGATGAATGCAGTCTACCACACCGGAAATCCGGTGACTGATGTGGTGATCAACGAGAAGTACCGGCAGGCACGCAGTCTGGGTGCTCAGTTCACCTGCTCCTTTCGTTTCCCGGAAGCGTACCGCATCAGCGCATTTGATATCAGCATTATTTTAAATAACGCACTGAACAATGCGCTGGAGGCGTGCGAACGGCTGAAGGAGAAGAATCCGGAGGCGCCGCTCTCCATTCAGATTGAGGCATACTGCAAAAACAACGTGTTTTTTATGGAAATTACCAATACCTTTGACGGGATTTTAAAGCATGGGGAGAGAGAACGCTTCCTGATGACGAGGAAGGAAGATCCCTTTGAACACGGACTGGGATTTCAGAATATCAGACGGTGTGCGGAGAAATATTTCGGCACAGCAGATTACCGCTACAGTGAGGAACGCTTCTATTTAACCGTGATGCTGCAGCGGGTATGGAAAGCGGAATAAAAACAGGCCGGGGCAATATCGCCCGGCCTGTTACTGCTCTCCCCGTTTTAAAAAATGCATATAGGTGTCAACGAATTCAGAATATCTCGTCTTCGACAGCAGCAGGCTGCTTCCGTCCGTCAGCCGGATCGTCTGGCGGTTATAGCTGTTGATCTTCTCCAGATTCACCAGAAATCCCCGGTGGCAGCGGTAGAAACGGCTGCCTAAATGCTTTTCCAGATCATTCATGGTGGCATAGATCTCAAACGCTTCTTTTTCCGTGTGGATGACTACTTTTCTCAGATTGCTCTCTACATAGAATATCTGGCTCGGACAGACCCGGATATGATCGGTTTTCGTGTGGAAAAAAAGAGCCTTCTCATCAGTATGTTCTTCACATTCTGCCGCGGCCATTTTAAGAATCTTCTCAAATTTCTCTTCATCCAGGGGCTTTAAAAGATACTGGAAGGCAAATAAGTCAAAAGCGTCAAACACATAATCGTCGTATGCAGTAATAAATATGACGGCAGGGCGGTGAGGCGTGCGCGAAGGAGTCCGGCTGCGCAGCTGCTTGATCGTCTCCAGTCCATTCATTTTCCCCATACTTATATCCATTAGAATGATATCGAACTCTGTCGAGGAGCTTAATAGATCCATACCATTATGAAATGCTTCAATACCGGCTTCAGGAAGAATTCCGGAACATAGTTTTGTTAGATATGTAAGCATATGTTTATCGTCGTCGCAAATCCCAAGCTGCAGCATAATACCCTCCTTATAAATCCGTATCTGCACTTCCATGATTTTATCATATGCAGTGCGGGGATGCAAAGCCTGCGTCATGAGTAGTCGTGGAAATGTAACGAAAAGTTGGAAAGTATTTCCTCATCCATAGTTGTGCACTATGTATTAAACTATCATAGGCAGGAAACGAGGCCGATTCAGATGAAAAATTAAATAATTAAACACAGATTCAATGCTTTTCATGAAGTATTTGAAATGTATCCGGCAGCCCATAGGGTAAAAGAGAGAAGGCAGAGAGAAAAACATCAGAAAGATTGTAAAATTTAGTAAAATCATATTGACAAAACTTAATTCCTAGTGTATATTTTAAATATAATTTAATTGTTAATTAAATAAAAATTCAATAGTGTTTAACAAGGAGGAGAATCGTGAAAAGGAAATTAACAGCAGTTCTTACAGTTGCCCTGGCAGCGGGGATCATGGTAACGGGGTGTGGCAGTTCAAGTTCAGGTACGACGGCAAAGGAAAGCGCAGCAACTACGGCGGGAGATACCACTGCAGCAGGAGATACTTCAGCAGCAGGAGACACTGCCACAGAGGCGGCGAAGAGCGGAGAGGTAACGACCATTCGTTTCTACGGATCCGATTCCGAGTACAACCAGAATATCGTAGCGGGCTTCCAGTCAGAGAACCCGGATATTAAGGTTGAGATCGTACCGGTAGACTTCGATAACGCGGAGCAGATCATCAAGACAGGCATCGCTTCCGGTGATCCGGTCGACGTAAGCTTCTTCTGGGGAAGCCAGATCAATGCATTTACAGATGACAACATGGCATACGACATAACTCCATACTTAACAGAAAACAACAATGAGTGGAAAGATACATTTGTTCCGGCATACATAGACGCAGGCATGGTTGACGGTAAGTACTACGCCGTAAGCTACCAGCCGGTTATCGAGACCATTTTCTATAACAAGGATTTATTTACTCAGTATAATGTAGAGCTTCCGAAGACATGGGACGAATTTGTAGAAGCATGTAAAGTGTTCAAGGACAACGGTGTATACGGCGTAGGCAACTGGAACGGCCAGAACCACCAGCTGCTTCAGTTCGCATACCAGTATATGGCCAATGACGGAACGCTGGAAGAATACGTGGCAGGCAAAGGCGACTTTACACAGTGCGAAGGCTTAAAGAAATGTCTTGAAAACTGGAAATCCGTTTACGATGCAGGCTACTGGTATCCGGGCGAGGGTGCTTTAACCTCCACCAAGGACCAGACTCAGGCGGCGTGGTATCAGGGCAAGGTAGCCATGCTGTTTGACGCAGGCTCCAACGCAGGCGAATACATCAAGAACAGTGAATTTGAAGTTGGCATCCTTCCATTCCCATACGTAGCAGAAGGCGGAAAGTATGCACTTAACACGGTAACAAACGCACTGTTCATTCCGGCCAATGCAAAGCATCCGGAGGAAGCGGTCCGTTTCATGAAGTACTATACCAGCGACGCAGGCATCGAAGAGATCATCAAGAGCGGAAGACTGCCAGCTACTATCTCCATGCAGGATAAGGTGGACAGCGAAATCTTAAAAGACCTTCTTGCAACCACGGTAGGCGACAATGTAGTCGGGTACAAGCAGATGCAGGGACTTTCTTCCGAGATCAATTCCTTCCTTCAGAATGATATGGTCGGCATGGTCTGCACAGGAACCAGCGTGGAAGACACACTGGAGCAGCTGGAAGATTTAAAGCAGGCAACCGTGAAAGGCGAATAAGGAAAGCAGTAAATACGCGCTGATAAGGGAGTGCTGACAGCGCTCCCTTTTTCCTTACATTGAGGTATAGAGTATGCAGAAATCAAAGAGAAAAATGAGCAATATCGAGAAAAAATATATGGTTGCAGGCTTTGCATTCCTGACGCCTGCTATTGTGATCTATCTTATATTTGCCGTCATCCCGTTTTTTGACAGTTTCATTCTGTCATTTCAGGAGTGGAGCGGTTTTGGACCGAGAACGTTTCTTGGTTTGAAGAATTATTTTTCCGCGTTCCGCGATAAGACGTTCCTCCTGGCCATCAGGAACAGCGTTTATCTCGGTGTGGCATCGGCGTTTTTCAGCGTGATCATAGGTGTTCTTATGGCATGGCTGCTTCTTTATGTAGGGAAAAAATGGGGCGGCTTCTTCCGTACCATCCTCTTTTCACCCAGCATGATTCCGGCCGTCATCACTGCCCTGATCTTTGCGTTCGTCTATGAGCCGGAGATCGGTATTTTAAATAATATCCTGGGTACTCTCGGCCTGGAAAATCTGCAGCATGCGTGGCTGACCAACAAGGGGACGGCGCTCAACTGTATTCTGTTCGTATCGGCCTGGAAGCAGGTAGGACTTACCATGGTGCTCTGCTTTGCCGGTATGCAGGGAATCGACAACTCCTTAATCGAGTCTGCAAGACTGGATGGGGCGACGGATTTCCAGATCTTTAAGAAGATTATCCTGCCGCTTATCATGGCGTTTGTCCAGCTTTCCACAATATTTGCAGTTATGAGCGGTCTTAAGATTTACGATACTGTAGTAGCACTTACCAATGGCGGACCGGCCAAGTCAACGACCGTTATGCCGTTATGGATTCTTCAGAACTCGTTCTCATTTAACAATTACGGTTATGGTTCCGCCATGAGTATGATTTTTGTTGTCATTGTTTTAATCGGCATGGTTGTGGTCAAGAAGCTGGTAAGAGGAGGTAACTATGAGCGATAGAATGTTCGGCATGAATAAATGGATGAAGGTGCTTGCCTATACTGTTCTGGGCATTTACACCGTCGTGGTTGCCTACCCGATCTTATTCATGTTTTTTACATCTTTTAAATCAAATAAAGAGTTCTTCGTAAACCTGTTCGGCCTTCCACAGAACGTGGAGATCATGAACTACGCCAAGGCGTGGAGTGTGGGAAAACTGGGTACCTATTTTGGAAACAGTGTAGTGGTCACCGGAGTTTCCGTAGCGGTTACCACGATTGTTTCACTGCTTGGCGGATATGCGCTGGCGAAATTATATATACCGAAGGCAAACCTGATCATGGATGTGTTTATGGTGTTTAACTTTATTCCCGGCATTGCGATCTACATCTCCCTCTATTCCATGATGAGCAGGATGCATCTGACGGGCGGAAGAATCAGCCTGATTCTGCCTTATATTGCATGGCAGATTCCATTTTCCATGTATATCATCAAGCAGTACTTTGAGACCATACCCGAGGAACTGATCGAGAGCGGGCGAATCGACGGCTGTACGGAATTCGAGGCGTTTTTCCATATTATGCTTCCGCTGGTGAAGCCGGCGATTGCGACCATCATCGTGTTCACCTTTATCGGAAACTGGGGTGAACTGATGTGGGCCAACATTACGACGGCCTCCAACGCGCTGATTAAGACACTTCCCGTCGGCCTTCTGAATTTCAAGACGGAGATGGGCGTCGAATGGGGACAGTACACCGCGGGAATCTGCATGGTCACCCTACCGCTGATGCTGGTATTCGGGTATTTCCAGAAATACTTTGTATCAGGACTTACGAATGGCGCGGTAAAGGGATAATTTAACAATAATAATGATGAGAGGGAACGCGAATGAGATATACAGATTATAAGTTTCACGTACCGGAAGAAAAGATTGTAAGGCTGATCGTGAATACCGATGCTAAGAACGAGGCGGACGACCAGTTTGCGATCGTTCAGGCGCTGCTTAGCCCGAAATTTGAAAATGCAGGTATGATTGCGGCTCATTATGGAACGAGACATGAGGATTCCATGGAGCGGAGCTTTAAAGAACTGGAGGTTATCTTCGACAAGATGCATTTCCCGAAGGAAAACATGATTTTCCACGGCGCGCCTCATGCGATTCCCGACAAGACGACTCCGGTTGTGAGTGAAGGGGCGGAGCTGATTGTCAGAGAAGCCATGAAGGACGACGACCGTCCGCTGTTCGCAATCTTCTTAGGCCCGCTTACGGACCTGGCGAGCGCTCTTCTCATGGAGCCGAAGATCGCTTCCCGGATGACGGCTATCTGGATCGGCGGCGGAAGGTATCCGGCCGGCGGCCCGGAGTTTAACCTGGGTAATGACATCAATGCGGCCAATGTGGTGTTCCAGAGTAAAATGGAGATCTGGCAGGTTCCGAAGAACGTTTATGAGATGATGCCGCTGTCACTGGCGGAACTGGAATATAAGGTAGCTCCGTACGGGGAAATAGGAGAGTACCTTTTGCAGCAGCTGGACGAACACGCGCAGGAGGAGGGGCCGAGAAACAGCGCCTTCCGCACCGGAGAGACGTGGGTCGTCGGGGACAGCCCGGCCGTTGGCCTGCTCTTATATGAGCACAGATTTGAGTTTGACTGGGTCGAGGCTCCGCTGGTGACGGAAGACATGGCCTATGTTCATACGAAACTGAACAGACCGATCCGGATTTACCATTCCATCGACAGCAGGCTGATCCTGGATGACTTCTTTGCGAAGCTGGCGCTGTTTCATGCGAAGCATCCGGAAGGATATAGCGGTTAAATGGATGCTGCGGAAAGAGGAGAACCTGTTATAATATAAAAAGGAGTTTTCAAGTCTGCAATGGCAGCAGCTTGAAGGCTCCTTTTGTTATTTTGAAGATCCGTCATTACCAAAAGAGCAGAGCGAAGCCTGAAAGGGAAATCAGAGGCGTGCCAGCTGTTCCATAAATTCTCTGGTACGAAGCGTCTCATGCTGCGTTCCAAGCGTAAGGATCTCAGAAAGCACCTCGTAAAAACGAGTGATATCTGTCCGATCCAGCTCTGCCGTCTGATATTTGAAATAAAAATCCCAACCGCGGTTCTGAGGCGCCTGCATCACCGTTAAGTAAAGCTTCTGAATATCCGCCCTGCTTGAGAACCACTCGATGTTCAGCGGGATGTGTTTTAAAAATGGGTTGGGAGAGGAGAGAGGAAGGGGCTGACAGGTCAATGCGGCTCCTTCATAGGTGGTAAGCGGCGGCATCCCAAAGGTATCGGCAAACAGCGCATTTACCTGTTCCGGATCGAAGTCGGCGTGGCGGTATATGCCGTTTTGATAAGCCTTTATCTGCCGTATCCCATCCAGAAAAGTGGCTTCCGGCAAAACTACGGTCCTGCAGGGGTAGCAGTGAATCCGGCAGCCGCCGCAGGTACGGCTCTGCCTGGAAGAGCGGCGGGATACGTAATTGCGGAGGCTGATGTCCGGTTCTCCATCATTGGCAAAGGACAGCGCAGTGCGCATGGCCATGAGCAGCAGATTAGCCATGGACACGGAATGCTTCCGGCAGTATGCTTCCAGCCGGGCAGCCTCCTTTTTCGGCAGAGTGAACTTCTCCATATCGCCGTCCATGGGCTGTATGATCCGGTCGGCAGCGCGCAGGCCGGGAAGGCCGTGGCTGATCCGGCTTTGCATCAGTTTCCGGGAGCCGCCGATATCTGTGTAGATGGGCTCGCCTGCGGACAGCAGCTGCCTCCAGAAGGCGCTGTCCCTTTCCCTGCGCAGCGGATCCTGTTCCCGCCGTAAATCTGACTGCAGAACCTCTTCATAACACGCCGGCATGTCTGGCGCCGGCGATCCGTAAAGGTAATGGCAGTACAGCTGGAACGTATCATTCATCATAAAAATCAGTCCGCAGGAATCCATGATGCGGTGATCGATACAGAGGTAAAGGCCGTTCCAGCCGCCTGGAAGGGATACCATGACAAAACGCAGGAGGGGGGAATCCGCTTCGTCAAAGCCAAGAGTGCTCCAGTGATTCATCAGAGCCTTGATCTCCGGGGCGCTTTTATCCTTTAAGTTTTCATATGTAATGTCAGGGGAACTCTCCGGGACAATATACTGCCGGATTCCACCGTCTCTGTTCGGCGGCGTGAACTGGACCCGCAGGCACTCAAGACGCCGGACTTCTTCTTTCAGGCATTTTTCTAACAGGGAAAAGTCTACGGGAGCATGTAAGGAAATGCACACTCCGATGGTTAAAATCTGGGCTGTGCCGAATTCTTCAAGGGCCTGCTGGAGCATGCGCTGGGAAGAGGTGAGGGGAAAAAGGGTATTAGTCATGTGGCCACGCTGCCTTTCCGGGATTGCATAAGTGTTACAATATATGAAATCCGGGGAAGGTCAATGACAACACATGCAAAGCAACCAAAAATCACTGAAGTAAATCCACCATGAGTGAATGGAATTTTTCGTGTTCGCTCCACTGCGGAAAGTGGCAGGAGTGCTCAAACCAGTGAAACTGCTTTTCCGTCTGTATGGTATCATAGTATTCTTTTGCAAGCACGGATGAGACGTGGATGTCGTGACGCCCCTCCACGAATATGACAGGCGCCCCATACTCGGTCCGGCCTTCAAAATTAACCTCCATAAGCTCAGGCCACAGCCGTTTGATTGCCTGCAGGCTGCCCTTCTGGCGCCGTATTAAATCAGGAATCGAATAATACTTGGAAAATAGGAACGGTGTCACCAGGGGATTATAATTTGTCCTGCCGTAGAGGGAGCCTCCGTGTTTTACAACCTGTTTTGTCACGAAAAGCAGATCGTCCAGCCAGTTTTCACCGGTGTAGGTGCAGTCCGCCTTTTTCAGC
>NZ_JBKVCZ010000045.1:0-46197 GCF_046966825.1 Hungatella sp.
GTTTACAGGAAGGTACTTACTGACACCCCGGTATCGGGTAAAGCTGTCCCGTTCTTTTGTTTTTATTATTCCGATTCTGCTGCTTGTATTCCGTCCGGCCGATCCTGGGGGGAGCAGTATGGTCAGAAGCTATGAGAGCTCCGGTTTTTCCATGAGTGCCGGAAATGGCGGCGGCCAGATGGCGGTAAATCCGGGGCGGCAGACAGCGGGGAGTACTGTGAGACAGACATTGCCTGCGGCCGGAGGAGAATCCAGGGGGCCTTTCTCCGATGGAGAATCAGGTTCAGGGCTGCTGGACGGGGAAAATACAGAAACGGATGGATACAGCGGAACTGATGCTTATCCAGAAGATGATACCGGACAGTCCTTCGGAGAAGAAAATCCATGGTATGACTTAAATGGTCTGGACGAGGCGGAAAAAACCATTACGATTGCAGATGAAGATTACTACACATGGATGTATGAACTGAGTAACTTTTATGAAAAGTATGAAGGCTATACCATTGTAATGAAAGGGTTTGTCTACCGTGCTCCAGACATTCAAAAAAAGTGCGATTTTGCCCTGGTCCGGCTGTCCATGTGGTGCTGTGCCGCGGATCTAAGCCCAATTGGTTTTCTGGTGGATAGTGACAATGAAGTGACATTCAAGGATGACGACTGGGTGACGGTAAAGGGCACATTTGGAATCAGCGAGGATGGAGCCTCTCTGATTTTAAAGGCCCAAAATATAGAAGCGGCCGAAAAACCCGAAGAAGAATATGTTTATCCATATTTCTAATCGGAAAATAGGATGAGGGAGAATTGAAAGGAAAATCAAAGCTTGAAAAGTAAAACAGGAGCAGAATACAGTGGAGCAATACAGGAAACTGTGCCAGAAATTAAAAGGGGAAGGGGAACCATGCGGCTTTAATCAGCCTGCCAAAGAATGCCTCCCCAATCCGGCTGCATAAACGCTGCCGGATTATCGGTCATTATCATAGATATCTGCTCAAATAAAGAGGACAGATTGTATATTAGAAACCGGTCTACAGAGGCGGGGGGGGGTAGAGAAATAAACATTTGACAGGGTAAAATCCGGAAAGGAAGATGTGCTCATGAGAGTCAAGGTAACATTGGCATGTATGGAGTGCCACGACAGAAACTATGCAACAACTAAAAATAAGCAGAAGCACCCGGAACGGATGGAGGTAATGAAATATTGTCCGAGGCTTTGGAAATATACGCTTCATAAAGAAACAAAATAAAACGATGGATTGCATTTGCTTTTAGAGTGTGTTTGAGAATTTAAAATTGCACAAAATATATGTTTTGCTACTCTTTTTCATGATACAAAAGTAAAAACATCCAAAATCACGAATCGAATCAAAAATAAAACAAAAAACGTGTGTTACGCATTTATTTAGAAAAAACGGGGCAGCTACGGAATCCGGAATTTCAAACGGTTCCGAACCCGGATACTTCACTGTACATCATAGGATAAAAAGGTCGGTAATGCGGAGGCTTATTTGGCATGCCCAAAATCAGTAAAACCTGGAACTAAACATAAAAAGGGCCCTTTTCATAGAATTGGGGCGGGATTTTAACAAATCCCACCCCAACTATTGACAAAGAGCCTATAAAAAGAGCCCTTTTCATAGAACTGGAGCAGGATTTTACAAATCCCACCCCAGCTATTGACAAAGAGCCTTAGATACATAACGCACGTTTTTTAACAATTTCTTATTTAATAAATGAAAACAACCGCAACATTATTTTGCTACCGTTATAGCATGCATATCACTTAAATTAGCATTATGAACGCGGCCCGTTTGAATTTCAAAATTTACAATCGGCGTATAATAGTAATCACCACGTGAATCACTTAAAGCGACCATTGCAAGGTATCCTCCATCAGGCAATATTTGCTCTCCGACTTTGCTGCTTACGCGATAAATAAACTTTTTACCATAAATTTTCTCATTTGTACTTCCCGTACTTTGACTGGTTTCATATATGACTTGAATTGCATCACCCGGTTCTACATTTTGTGTGTTTCTCATTAATGTATCACCGCCTTCTTTATAAGACGTCATATCATAAACTCCTAAAACGGAGAATTCACCGCTCTCGTATTCATAACCTATCACAAGGTAGGAGTCGGTTCCGTTATAAAGTACCGGAGCACGATAGCGGATTCTTTCTTTTGTGGTATCAATTACCTCCACTGCCAATGGCTGTCCGTCAATGGAAAGCCATTTTCCCGAAAAATTAGTATTGAGAATTCCTTGTTCGTTCAAAAAAACCAACCGATCTTCTCCAAGATAAGTAATCATACCATTTTTTGTATCCAACTGACAAAGACAAAATGTCATATCCTGCAAAAGATTTACAGCGGAACTGTCAAGCGGGATATGAAACTGTGCATTATCTGAAAGTTGTATATCCGCCTCGGTAAGCATTGACAACGGTGTAGTATCAAGAACCGGAAAGGTTCCGTAACCCTTGCTGTAGGCGTAGGTTTGCAGTTCACCATTGAGACATCCTGCCAACTTGTAATAATACAATGTTTTTATGTCATTATTGGAACAAATGTTGTTGATGTAATTCAGATAATAACTTAATCCTTCCATGTTTTTCAATTCGATGGGAAAATAAATCGAAAGCCCTTGGGATTCTCTCACATATGAGCTTGCCCGGTTGTAAAGCACGGTTTCATCCAACGTATCCAAAACAGCTTGTGTCTCAGCAGGATAAATCTCAGATAGTTCTCTCATGAACACCGCAAGGTCAATGGTGTTAAATACGCTGTAGGCATCACTGGCGTAACGTACCGATTGAGCCGAAGCCCTTCCAAGTTCAGACATAATCCAGGGTTCTTGCACGATATCTCGTAGTATTGCAGTCACCAGTTCTCCGTAACGGATATAAACTTCATTAGCTTTTCCTATGTCTGTGATGGAAAAAGTACAAGGAAAATCAATGCCAAAATCTTTCAACCGAATTGCCTGTTCAGTGTAGTAATCAATATAGCTGTCAGCAATAATCTGACCGATTTGCGCACCATTCATCGATGTATCATTGACAAATTTCTCTAACCAGGCTGCGTAATCCCAACCTTCGCCTGGTTCTAATTCTTCGCTGGCCGCCAAATATTTTCCGTATCCATGCAGTGAATGTGCCACTTCAACCGAGGCCATCAAGCAGGCATCAAATCCAATCAATTCAAATGGAGGTTCTGACTCATTCTGTTCATAGACCGCTCCAAGTGCAGCGGACATCTCACTGAGCGAAAGACTGTCCTGACCATATAGTTCATCGGACGCAACCCCAAATGCGCCGGCACCATGATTCCAAAAAAGAAGAACTTTGTGATCCGCGGGAAAGTTTTTGTTGCAGTAATTCAGAAAGTCGATAAGAGTTTCCTGTTCCCCCATATTTTGTGGCGGGTTATTTTCTGTAGTTTGAAAGCCTTTGCTGTCGTAAACAAACCTTTGGGAACGGTTAGGATTTACTTCCGGTGAACTCCATCTGCTAGCCCCACCCGTTTGGATAATAAATTTCACATTTTGGGGCAATGCAACCGAAAGGATTTCATCAATGTCAGCAGATGCATACCCAGGCTGCATATCTGCTACGACTTCATCAAATTCCCCTGCCGTTGTTTTAGAGGCCTCTATTGCGGGTGGTAGATACATATTCGTAGGAAGATCTATTCCTTTTTCTCGAATGTCTGTTACGAACTGCCAAAACTGAGTATCCATTTGTTCCTGTGTTTTTTGGATATAAGTAGCTGCTTCGGGCATTATTAGATACTTTGTGACATCAGAAAGCCGGTTCACATGGTTGCTTTCCAGGTCACTTCCGCACATGTAAATGTAAAATGCCCATGTATCATCCGCATGACAGGTGGGCAACGCTGCAATTCCTTCTGCACCGTCTGTATCAATCGGTACCTCAGAGTAAATTTCCTCCTTTGATACCGGCTTTTGGGAACAGTAATCGAAATACCATTCATCAACGAGCGTCAATATCGGGTTCATACAGAAAACGCCAATAATTAACACAAGACCACATACGGCAACAGCCCCAATTACTCGCATTCCCCAGTAAAGCGCCTTTTTTCGAAATGATAAGTCTTGATATGCCTTTCTTTTTGTGAGTTTGGCAGCCTGCCTCGCTTCCTTCTTTTGTTTTTTCAAATCTATTGTTGTAAACGAACTCAAATTATCTTTTTCAGAATCAGTTTCTTTTCTTATGTTCATTGCCTATCCCTCCATGATGTGGTTTAAAAGAAATCTCTATGAATCCTCATTTTGCATTGGCACTTCTGTTCACCGTATTTTCTCCGCCAGGAGAAAATGCCAATGATGTTCCCGGTTTATATGTGCGGCTATCCGGGAAAATCCTGCATCCTGTAAATATTGAGTCAACTGCTCCTGCGTAAAGATACGTATTCCTTCAATGATGCCAGTCCATTTTTCGTCTGCCTGTTTCGTCCTGTCTGATTCATTTACGATCATAAACTCCCCTCCCGGTTTGAGCACCCGATATACTTCTTGAAAACTTTCCATCGGCCCCGGCCAGAAATAGACCGTTTCAAAGGCGGTAATCCCATCAAATGTCTCTGCTTCAAACGGGAAGTGAGATACGTCCCCATGCACAATCTTACATCTCCCAGCTTGTACTGCATGCCGGTTGAACTGCTTTGTTTTGTCACAAGACACCTGGGAATAGTCCATGGCTGTAACCGTTGCAATAGGAAACCGTTTTAAAAGCTCTGCGGTATTGCGTCCTCCTCCACATCCAAAATCCGTAATCATAGAAGGGGCCACAGGAGCGACAGGAAAATGGGAAAGACCCCAATCTGAAACCGCAGCATGACCTTGATTCATGCCATTGACCATCATTTTTCCCATCCAGCCATTCGGCTTTCTGGTGTTGTTAAAAAACTGTTTGAAAATCCCTAGGGAATCACCGATCCTTTCCTACTGTATTAGCACGAGTTCCGTTCTGTTTGAATTACATCCTCATTTCCAAATAAACATAATAAGGTCAACCGTTATGAACACACCTGTGATGATATATTTTGTTTTTCGGGAGATATCAGATATCCATATTTCTCCCATCGTTCCCAAAACAAGACCAAGCCTTGCTATATCCCTTTGCATGGGAGAAAAGCGGAAATCGAAACAATTTCTTACTAAATAAAAATGGTGATAAACTCACCAGATCAGGTGTGCGTACTCGTATCAATACTTTTGTTACAAAAGCGGCAGATCACTCCCCAAGTCTGTTAGAGAAAAATATAACACCTCATACATTCAGAGACTCCGCATCTATGAATCTGCTAGTTTCGGGTGTTGACATTTCAATCATAGCGATATGGCTTGGCCATTCTAGTATCGGAACAACTCATAAATATATGGTTGCTGATATAGAATCAAAACGTAAAGCTATGGAAAAAGCAGGTGCTGCTGGAAATGATTCATACAGATATAAGCCATCCGCTGATTTACTCAGTTTTTTGAACTCATTATAGAACTTTAGTTATATGCTTATACAATGCAATGGTTTGGGCTAATTAACGGCTCGTAAACCATTGCTGCACAAAGCTTTGAACAGCACATAATTCCGGTTATGTCCTTAAGAACATAACCGGAAGAATTGGCTTTTCTCCGACATGATAGATGGGGCGGAAGCAAGTATGGGCATATATGCCATTGTAGAGATGCTGAAACTTCACAGTTCGGAACCGTATAAATACTAGCGCCAGGGTCGACCAGTGTTCAAGAAATATGCAGGCGACCATTATTATAGCTACATGTGCAGAATTACTCCAGGGCTAAACGCCCTGGAGTTTTTAGTTACACACTTAAATTAAGCGCTTACATTATGGCGGTGAGAGGTTCGTTGTTTTTTGCTTTAAATCTATTAATGAAACCTCTAATTCCTGTAACAACAAAAGTGATGAATCCGCTAAACATAAATAAAAATCCAATCGGAATTAAAAAGAAGTTCTCATGCAAAACACCCTCTGCGTCAATATATTCAACTGTCATACCTTTTAAAATAATACATCCCACACCAATTAGTAATAAAACAGCACCTATTGCAATTGATACCATGTTAAATTTAGCTCTTCTTGTTTCACTTCCGTCTTTAATTAGTTTTTCTGTCATGTTGTTCATATCATTTCCTCCTAATATCAATTGATCTAATGAAAGAGAAAACACTTGAGCTATCTGAATAAGTAATTCTAAATCCGGCAGATTCTTATCATTTTCCCAGTTAGAAATGGCTTGCCTTGTTACATTTAATTTTTGTGCCATCTGTTCCTGAGTTAATCCCTCCTTTGTACGAATCTGCTTAATCTGTTTTCCAAAATTCATTTTTTTTCTCCTCCATTTCATGATTTATTGTAGGACACCACATAAAATTTATCAAGAAAGCAGTGCTTGCATCCGTAAATAATGGACGCAAAAGTTGCTTGCATAACTAAACACTTAGAAAATCTCCCAAATTCCTTCATTACGTTGAAATAAAATCCCCATCTCTATACTCATTAGCCTTCCATCAAAATCTCTTAGTAATTGATCTTTTTATACACTCACAATCCTTTGTTAAATTCAAATTATCCTTTTCTCATTACAATCCATTATATAGCTTGAATATAAATAAATCTACTGAAAAACAAAAAAACCTGCCCTTTTTTGCGGTTATGCTGCTGTATTTTGTATCAAATAATAAGTATTAATTTCACAGTTTATTCCAAGAATGATGTGCGATTCACCTTCAAGAACGATACCGAGATAAAAGCATAAATCCAAAAACACGAACTCCTCACTACCATTAGCGGCAGCAAGGAGTTTTCGTTTTACATCTCAATAAAATTAAACTGATTCTTATCTTTGGCCTTTGCCTCATACAAAGCATCATCACAGCGCTTGAATACCTCAGCGGATACATGCGGTAGTTACTTAATCCTAAGAATGCCTATACTACCACCAAGGGGAATGACTTCTCCAGTTTCTCTCAATACGAAATTGTGACGCAGCCTATACAAATACTGATTCAAAGAGTCCTCCAGCTTGGTAATTTGCCCTGCATCATCAAGGATGAACAAAAATTCATCACCGCCGGTTCTGCCGCAAAGTTCACCAAAGGATTCCACCTTAATCTTAGATACAAAACGGATAACCTAGTCGCCTATTTGGTAGCCGTATGTGTTGTTAATGTTACAGAAATCATCCAAATCCAAGCAGCCAAGAACAAAAGGTTCGTTACCATTACAACAGATATCAAGTTGTTCCATAATGGCTTTGTGATTCCACAACTGTGACAGAGAATCACGAGTAGCAAGATATTCAAATTCCACGGCCATTTGTTCCGCTTTGGGTTTTTCTGCACTTGCTTTACTAACACGGTCCGTGATGGCCTTTTGGGAAAGACCCAAGCTGATGCTTATCAGCAAAAATAGAATAATGGTATCGCTGACAAACATATACGGTTTATAAATTTTGTTATACTTCGCAGAAACCGCCGGGGAGAAGAACATCACAACGTACATGATGTTGATAGCTACATTGAGCACATACGATGTTGCAATCAACCATATCCCTATTGACTTCTGCTTCAACGCATCTATGATCAAGCAGACTGCGGCGTACAATATACAAGCAACCATAACGAACATTCCGATGATGAACATGTCGTACATTCTGCAAATGCCAAGCAAGTACAGAGCAGGCTGAATCACTATCATTGCCGAAAGCACAACAGAAGGAATCGTCAGAACTTGCGATGCCGTTCTGCCATAAAACAACGAACAAAAGCAATAAACATAAGCGCACGGAAATACACAAGGAAATATCCCAGCACATCGGTGATTTCGTTGCTGATTGGGAAGATGTTGATAATGTCTGCATCTGTCAAGAAGACAGTGAAATATATATCAGCGGGGTCCCAAGTTCTGTTATAATATTCCGTTTTTCCGCATAGTCTATTTTTTGTTTAGTCCTTTTAGGTAGATTTCTTCCGCATTATTCGCCTTTAAGTCCTGTAAACTTTCGATACACTCCTACACACCGCTTTCAAGCGCGACATTTGCCTCTACAAATTTATGGTTAAAATATTCCTGGATGCGGGCTGAAAAGAATGTGATTGCAAATGCAATCGGTAAAACCCAAAGAGCCATGCGCCAGTCATAGGCAAAAAGGCAGATTGCAATCAGTGTTGTGGAAATGAGTGAACCTGCTAAAGCGAGTACATAATGGAAGAGCGCTATTTCCAGGGTGGCACAATCCCCCATAATAGAATTTGCCAAATCAGCACTGTCCTTTTTCCTGAAAAAGGACAGTGGGAGCTGTTCCGCTAAGGAAACACGCCTTACGCCGCTTTCCACATAAGTGGCATTGTATTGAAAATACGTTACAATGAACATGGGTACAAGACAAGCCAAAGTGTCAACCACATAGAAAGAAATGCGGCTTCCATTTACGCCCCCGTTCATGAGAACAATGACAAAGCTATAGAGAAGCCCAACAGGGATCATAAAGAATATCTCCTGAAACACACACACGATACACCCCTTTATCAAATCGACAGCCCCCTGCCTTGATAACGCAAAACACCTTTACAATGTCTGAATCATGCTCTTACCTCCTAGTGATAAATGATAAAACAACTAGAACAGCATTCCAAGTTGGGAGGGGGACGATAAAAATTTCAGATAATGCAGTTGTTTAGTTTAAAACCCATGATAATATAAGCATAGCAGTTGATGATATATGTAATTGTCGTGTGTGGTAACTCAACAATACAACATATATTCAAAAACTGCTACTTAAAAAAAGTGGTGGATTCACATATCTAGGGCTAGTCACCGCGCTAGAGCGTGTTTGATACAATAGCAAAAACGAATAATAATCCGGGCATAAAAAAGGAATTTTACATAGGGAAATCGGGCAAATAGCGGTTCTTGTATTGCTACTATATCTTGCTATCGTGATACTGATTGCATCGATACGGACATTGATAGCGCTCAGGAAAGGGCGGGAACACGCAAAGAAAACATGGAAAAACATTTTGGAAATGCTTTTTAGCATTCCTTGGAGAGATGCTTGATCCGTTTAATTGGCTGTGATTTTGATAGTGGTAAAGTCCTATTGAGCCAACAGACAAAGTGTATCTTGTTGGTTAACATAAACTAACCAACAAGGTAGGAGGATAGAAGTTGTTCCTATTGTTAAATCTTCTTTTGATATTTTTTGGAATAGGATTATTTGGACTTAGTTACTCGCTCGTGCGTAAAAGAAAAGGTGATACCGAGGGTCTTAAACTTTACGGTGCATTTGCCTATGGGAGCGTTGTTTTTATTGTTTCGGGAGTGGCTCAGATCATCGGGCATTATATATCTTTTTCTTGGTGGTATAGTTCTGTCATATTGATTATCCTGGAAATTGCAGACAATTTCTTAATCCGACCAGGATTTAATAAAAGCGGTAAAGCCGGTTTGAAAAAGAAGAACCTATTGGAAATTTTATTTTCTGTTGTTATCTGTTTGAGTGCTATATTGTTGAAACGAGATTTGTCAAGGGGGCTTTTTGCGAAAAAACAAGGATTATCAATCAAACGCAAGTATTTATAAAAAGAGTTTGAATTTTAGGATTTGTCGGGTTTTTGTCTGTACTCCTCCATCAGCTTATCATTTTCCATAATGAAGGGAGCTGCGGTAGGCTGACCGAAACTGACATCATATTTTGACATCAGGTAGTCATTTAACTCAACTCGACTTGCGAATTTGCTCAGCTGATATGGTTCTTGAAATGCGATCTTTTCCACAAAATACAGCGCGTCCGCAGAAACAGGAAACAATACCCCAATGTGCCCAATGAACAGATAATCTGCGTCATCCCATGAGTCATGGAAAACTACCGATATGAGCCGTGCTTTTGATTGTTTATCAAAGATAATACCACGTTTGGCCCAGTCGCCTTGCAGATTTTCCACATGGACGGAAGTTTCCTGAGTGCTCTCTGTAGGAACAGTGGAATAAAAGGCCAGAAAACGATCATAATCTCCTTCGTTAAGCAATGCGGAAGAGTCCTCTTCCAGAGAAGCCATGTCCTGCATGACCATATCCGATCGAATCTCGGCGTCTGTCGGGATTTCGATGTAGTCGCCAAAAAGGCTGAAGGCTGTAATGCGGCAGTTGTATCCTAAAAAGTATGGATATACCTCGTTTCATTCGTCCTGCATGGTATACGGATCATAGGTTGCCCTTGATACATCTTTCTGCACAAATTCTCCGGCGAGACCTTCTGTAGAAACTGTGCTGTTGAACTGATCGACATGCTCAAAGAATATTTCCTGGCGTTCATCGGAGATACCGGCACTTGACATAATGACAGACAGCTCCTCCTGAACAGAATCGTTCAGGAGGTTGCTGTATTCAATCGTTTCCGGACATGACCGGTCATTGCTTTGCTGACAGCCGGCCAGAAGTATAACCAAGCATAGTGAACTTAAGCTGAAAAGGATTTTTCTCATAAATATCCTCGCATTTTCCTTACATGAAGGTGTTGATGACGCCGATGATCAGCGCGGCTGCGGCCATAATACGGGCAAATTTAAATTTTCCTGCATTACCTTTACTGGTGCGTTCGAGCACGATTGCTGCAATGGCTACGGCACCAATGGCTACACCGATGGCAACCTGTACCGGGAATAATCCAAGGCCGATGCGAATGCCGACAGAAGCTGCGTAGATTGCAAGGGCTGCTACGATGTAGAAGCAGACCTGTTTCATACGGGGACGTCTTACCAGAAACATCAGGCACAAAGACAAAAGACTTGCAGCCACCATAACCATGTAAACAATTACCAACCAATCCAAAGAAGTTAACATATTCATTTCCTCACTTTCGTTTTTTGTGTTGTGTTGCTTTGTTGAGAATAGAATAACAGGAAGTTCTGAAGAAATTTGCAAGACATTTCTAAAAAATTCTGAAGAAACTCTGTTAAAACTCTGAAAGCGTAATCGTTATCTCAAATTCGGATTCGGCTCGCCGAACATCTACAGTTCCTGCGTAGTTGTGTGCAATGCGGCGGATACTGTTCAGTCCCATTTGGTAGCTTTCCTTTTGTTCATCGCCGGGAAAGATGTAATTTTTCTGATATATGACAAGCTGATCCGAATCGGAGCGAACCGATAAGAATACAGGTTGCAGCGGATCCGCATACTTTCGGATGTTTGAGCTGAGATTGTCAAAGATGCGGCGCAGCTCCTGTATGTCAAAACTGCCAGAAAAAGAGAAACAGCTTTTGAGATCAGTCAAAATTTGAAAATCCTCTTCCAACAACTCTTCAAATTCTGTTACAAGCTGTTCCATCAGCAATCGGGAATCTTCAAATCGTTCCGGGTTTCGCCTGCCGCCGTCCAGCAGAATATCGGTCAGCTCTTTGATTTGCTGCGCTTTTACCCGGATCAGTTCTGCATATCCCTGTTGCTCTTGTGCCGGTCGATCATTGTTGCCTGCCAGAAATTCCGAATAGGCCATGATGGAGGTCAGTGGTGTGCGGATATCGTGAGAGAGGGTGCGGATCAGCTGTTCCTTTTCTTCTGCCAATAGGCGTTCCTTCTCTTTTACCTGCTTCTGTGTGATGGAAAGATAGTTTACGGCCTCGGCCAGACGAGTCAGTTCGTTGTTTCCCTCCACGGAAACCAGATGATCCATTTCTCCTAAACGCAGGGCATCGATCCCCTTGATGATATCCCATATGTAGGATAAACGCTCCCCAAGCAGAAAGAGAAACAGGAAAGTAAAAAAGCATACCGATATAAGAAGGCTCAGATTGAACATCCAGCCTTCTAGAGACAGAACTTTGCTTTCTGTGAGGACGATACCCCGGATAACAAGAATGCTGTCGGCCACAGCAGTTGCACAAATGCGGAGCAGCAGAAACAGAATCAGTGTAATAACAAAAGAGAGCGACAACAAGCCAAGAATTTCACGAGGAAGCCTTTTTCCTCTTAGTCGTTTGCTTTCTTCAGTCAATATAATACCCCCTTCCCCATGCAGTCTTAATATAAGTGGGGTTGCGAGAATTGTCTCCCAATTTCTTGCGGATGTTTTTGATATGTACCATAATGGCGCTGTCGCCAACAGCATTGTCATCCCAGATGCTCTGATAGATGTTTTCTAGAGAATAGATTTTTTTCTTATGGGAAGCAAGCAGCTCCAATATCTTAAATTCCGTATAAGTAAGAGCGATTGTCTCACCGTTTTTTATGAACGATTGACTGTCCAAATTCAGCACCACATCCTGAAAGGTTAACTGGTTCGTATCCCGACACGTAGGGGGTGAGACGGTGTAGGCAGGGCTTCGTTTTAAGATAGCCTTGACACGCATCAACAGTTCCACATTGGAGAATGGTTTCACGATGTAGTCATCTGCACCCACAGAAAAGCCCATAACTTTATCCGACTCGCTTGAATAGGCGGTGAGAAAAATAATCGGCGCATCATAACTCTTTCGTATTTCAGCAGCGGCCATAATACCGGAAAGTCCGGGCATATTGACGTCCAGAATATAAAGGTCGATATCCTCTGATGCGGAATCAATGGCACTCTGACCGTCTTCTGCCGTTTCAACAGCATATCCGTTGCTTGTCAGCAGCAATGTCAGAATATCACGGATTTCTTTTTCATCATCAGCTATTAAGATTAGTTTTTTATCATTTTTCATATAGTCACTTGTATGATGTTTATAGAAGCGAAAACATCTACTTTCCTTTCGTTTTAATATCGTGGTTTAATACATTCAGATACTGTGGACTTTTGATTTTTTCCTGTAGCCTTGACTACTCAACAGGAGTGTATTGCCGCTGCCTTTATCTGAATTGTTTATTAGCTGGATGTACCGGAGCGTCTGTTCCAATGAGTACTTATTTCAATCAAGTCTACGATGATAATCGTTGGTGGATATCACGGTATCAGACTTTTTGAAAGGGAGGTATAACCTCATGATTTATGTAGGCATTGATATTGCCAAACTCAACCATTTTGCCGCTGCTGTTTCTTCGGAAGGCGAGATACTCATCGAGCCGTTTCAATTCTCAAATGACTATGATGGCTTCTATCTGCTGCTGTCTAAGCTGGCACCACTTGACCAGCACAGCATCATCATAGGTCTTGAATCTACGGCACACTACGGTGACAACCTTGTTAGTTTCCTAATCTGCAAGGATTTTAAAGTGTGTGTTCTCAACCCTATCATGACTTCGTCCATGCGTAAAAACAATGTACGCAAGACGAAGACCGATAAAGTCGACACTTTGGTGATTGCTAAAACCCTTATGATGCAGGACTCTCTCAGGTTTTCTACCCTGGAAGATCTGGATTACATTGAACTGAAGGAACTCGGCAGGTTCCGACAGAAGACCATGAAACAGCGTACCCGTTTGAAAATTCAATTGACTTCCTATATGGATCAGGTCTTTCCGGAACTTCAGTATTTTTTCAAATCCGGTCTGCATCAGAAAGCTGTCTATGCACTCTTAAAAGAGGCTCCTATGCCAAAAGACATTGCTTCCCTGCACCTGACTCATCTCTCCAATCTCCTTGTCAAATCCTCCCATGGACACTTCACAAAAGATATGGCCAGAGAATTAAGAGTTCTCGCACAGAGGTCTGTCGGCTTAAATGACAGCTCTTTATCTATCCAGATAACTCAGACCATTGCACAGATCAAGTTATTGGATTCACAGTTAATCGAGACAGAGCTTGAAATGGCGAATCTTGTCACCTGCCTGCACTCTGTACTCATGACCATTCCCGGCATTGGAACCGTAAATGGCGGGATGATACTGGGTGAGATCGGTGATATTCACCGTTTCTCAACACCAGGTAAACTGCTTGCATTCGCTGGACTGGATCCAACTGTATACCAGTCTGGAAACTTTCAGGCTAAAAGAACCCATATGTCCAAGCGAGGGTCACGTGTACTTCGTTACGCCCTTATGAACGCAGCTCATAATGTTGTAAAGAACAATGCGACTTTCAAGGTTTATTACGACACCAAGAGAGCCGAAGGCCGGACACACTACAATGCCCTTGGACATTGCGCCGGAAAACTTGTCAGGGTCATCTGGAAGATGCTCACTGACGAAGTGGAATTCAACCTCGAATAGAGGCCTGTATACTAATATCGATAGACTTTGAAAAAGCACCTTTAGGGAGTTCTATTAAAGTTACCCTTTTTTTCATCGATATAGAAACGGAATTTTTGGCTAATTTATACTTGACTTTTCATAGCTGGTCTCCTGTCGATGTCCATAATATAAGCAACAGACAGCCTGTTTCTCTATGTGTTGGATACAGACATTCTTATGTAGGTTTATAACCATTGATAAGCAGCTCAAGTCAGGTAGATTCGTATTTTTCTTAAACAGCATATTATTTTATATTAATGATACTATAATAGTGAGGATCCTTCAAGAACAGATATTTCAGAATTAAACTATCCACACAAGAACTTTTACAAAACTGATGGAACTCTATCATTTCTCCTTCAACGATTTCCGCCGATCCTCTCGGAGAGCGCACGACTGCCGCAAGGCAGTACCACCGCCCGCTTACGGGTGGTGAGTAAGTGCGCCCTATCCAAGAACTCGGATAGGGCGCATTATCCGAGATTTTCAATGATCCGAGGAAACTTGTGAATAGCCCCATTCTACAAGGCTTTCAAAGAAGTTTTCTCGGATAATTATTGCTGAAAAAATCACCGGTCATTTCGATAATTATCCGAGGTAATTGTTATGAAATGCTTGTATTCATTGGCTTTAGCTGATTTATCTCGGATAATGCGCCCTTGGTATAATCACACTAAAGGATTTGGACTGCGCCGAAAAAGACACTCCGCTTTTCTCCGAACTCCGTAACGCTCAGAAGGCTCAAAACAGGGCAGGCAGGGCAAACACATTACCCACATAGAATTAGCCTAAAAAACTCCTTGCCACACAAGGCTTTCAGAGGTCGAAACGGTTACTTTCTCTTTCGACTCGTAAAACCGAAAACACGATTTATGTTTCACTTGCCGAAAGCGTGTTTTTCGCTTATAATGCCTGTATCGTTCCTTTCTCATAACTGCTTTTCCATTCACCACAAATGAGCCGCAGTCACTATGTATTAGGTATCAGAAACTACCCTTTATATAGTAACTCTTATGAACAAATATCCGTCTTCATCAGTAGGACAATCTTTTTATATATTTATTGATATATTTGACAGTGTTTTTCCAAAGCGGTATTTCACGTTGTTTTCGGCCCTTTCCATATACTTTTAAATTGGCATGATTGATGGAGTCTGTTTTCTGGATATCAGTCAACTTTATTGCAAGTAATTCTGATACCCGTATGCCAGAATTATACAGAATCATAAGCTTCAGTTTATCTCTTGCACCAATGAATGTATTGGTATCACAAACAGTTATTAGAGAATCGAATTCTGCTCTAGTGAGAAAAACCATAGTTGGTTGCTTGTGCTTTTGAGCTGATAACATAAGTGCACGTTTTGTTATAGCACTATATTCGGGTTCCAGTTCCGAAACATAATGTATGAAAGATTTTATAGCATTGATTCTGTTATAATCGTAACAGGCTTATTGCATCTTACTTTTTCAAGATATTCGCAAAACCCTTGAAGATAACTGAGATCAAAATGCGCTATTTCTACTAAGGACATGCAGTTTAGCGTTGATATCTACTCCCTGCTTGTTCCATCTTCGAATAGCATTACATGCCATGGTATGCCGGAAATCGTATAGTCTGACATGAGGATATCCAGTTGGAGTCGCTTTGATACAAGGACGTATAAGTTTAAATGCATAAGCTAATGCGGATTCTGTTAAAGGAACGCCTTCCGTTGTATAAAAAACGCTTCGTAAGGCATCTTATAATCGAGTTTGTTACTAATCCGCTGCTTGTAAGATTGAAGTTTTGCAGAAACGGAATCATCAATAGGAATAATACGTTCCTTTGAAAACTTTGTTTTCTGTATATGAAGTAGCTGTTGTTCAAGATTTACATCTGCAATAGTAAGTTTTATTGGCTCGGATGGTCTCGATCTGGTTGACCATAGTAATCCGATAACTGTTTCAACTGTATAAGCACGTATTCCATCTGGAGAATAGTTTCTTTATATCATCCTTGCAAAAAAAATGGTACGGTTGAAATTGACAAGAACAAAAAGTAAATGAATTACAACAAATGAAAGAACGGGATTTTTCTTTTGTAAAAAAAGAATTTTGTAGACAAAGGTAATGTCGAAAGAAACGAGAAATTTTGTTAATTATTATCTTGATAAAAATTTTTATGGAGAAAAGGACCAAAACAGGCGTTTGATTTTGGATACAGATTCCAGATTAAAGACGTTCATAAATCTAATCATCCGCGGACAAGCAATGAAAAGTGGACAAATGTTTGGAAATTTAAAGTTTTACGAAAAAGAAGAGTATGGAAAGAAGCATAGAGTTATCTGTTTTGATAGTTTGTATGAAGAGAAAAATATGAACTAATCTCGGTGTTTTATTATCAGGTTTATAAACAAGCGAATGAGGTGTTTAAATATTACAAATTTTTTGAAACACATAATCAAGCTTATTAAAAAACTGGTATAAAAATATCGAGGAACTTTCTCTTTATGGCACGGAAGTGACAGCGAAATTTGGAGATAGATTTCTTACTTTATCCTGTTGTTCATATCATGTAAAGGATGGGCGATTCGGCGTTGTAATAAAAGGTGTAATTGATAAGTTTACACAAAATAGGTGTATTTAATTCATAAATATAAAAAACAAAAAGTAGCATAGCGCAAGCGATAATTGCCTAAAAAAGCGCGATGCAAGAGTTACTTGCTTGCCTTTTTCACTAAAATTGCCTATGGTTATTCAATGAAGTTTCTGATTTGTTTCTAGGAGGTAAAAAAACAGGTAGACGAAAAATCGGATTCATTCAAAAAAATTAACAAAAATAGAAAAGGAGAAAATGTAGTATGCAATTTTCAAAAAATGTAAAAATAACGATAGGAATTATGTGTCTGACCGGTGTGTGTGCGTTATCTTCACTGGTTGGATGCTCGGGCAACCATGGAACGAACAAGAAAACAGAAACAACGAATAAAGTGGCTAATGAAACAACCGGCGAAGTATTGAATGCAGGAATGATGAATCTTGAAGATGATATCTTTGGCAATGAAAGCTATGAACAGGATACCTATAAAACGGTAACAGGCGAAGAGGTTAAAAGTGATGATGAAAGAGTTGTATTTTATAATGCAACAGGATACATAACACCAGACGCATGGAAAGAAAAAGGTATTATGGCAAATTCGGACGGCACAGATTTAAATATTTCATTCTTTTCAACACTGTTTTTTGAAGAGATAAATGCAATGACAGAAGAAGAGGCTGCAAGTGTAACGCCAGAAGAATTTGAGGGTAGAGGCGTTTCCTTTGGAAAACTGTTTTACAGAGAAGGAAAGGGAGATGATACAGAAGCGAGTGAATATGGTAAAAAAAGTGGATTTGAAATTTGTGAGAGAGTCGGAACCTATGCTGGAAACACCTATTATATAGCTTACAGTAATGAAAAAACAAGAGAAGACTTCCCGGGATTAAAGGATGAAGAATATAAGGAATACGAAGAACTGACAGGTGAAATAAAAAATCTGAAAGAGCATATATTGGTGTTTAAACCTATGATGGACAGCATTGCAAAAGGATTTGCAAATTTTAAAGCAGAAGATTTAGAAGGAAATGAGATTACGCAAGATATTTTTAACCAGTATGATCTTACGATGATCAATGTTTGGGCGACCTGGTGCGGTTCTTGTTTAGCAGAAATGCCGGACTTGGTGAAACTTCATAACGGATTAAATGAAAACGTGAACATGATTTCGATCTGTATTGATGCAACAGAAAACAAAGAGACCGCACAAAAGATCATGAAAACGGAAAATGCGAAATTTACCACACTTATGGATAATGAGCAGCTTAAAGAAAGTATTTTAAACAACTTAGGCGCAGTTCCTACCAGTATTTTCGTTGACAAGGAAGGAAATGTGGTTGGTAAAATGGTTGAAGGCGCAAGAAGCCTTGAAGAATATGAATCAATCATTGAAGATAAGCTGACGGAATTACAGAACCAGTAGAACATAGTTGGAATATTGGAGAAGATATATGCGCAAGAATAATTTTATCGGAAACGGGATTTTAGGTATATCCGTAATATTGATGGCAATCGGAATTTGTAGAAAGGAGCATCTAATCGTATTTAAGAAGGCAATAAATATTTGTTTAGAATGCATCGGAATTGGGTAATGAAAAAAAATAGACATTACATACAAATTTTTTCGGCATTTCTTTTTAATAGTTATCTTTTAGGATTTCGTGATAAAACAATTTTTAAAGGAAAAACTAAAATGGCGTGTGTGCCTATATTAAATTGTTATTCTTGCCCTAGTGCACTTGGAGCTTGCCCTATTGGGGCGCTCCAGGCCTCGCTGGGGGACATTAACAATAAAACTGCCTTTTACGTATTAGGGACGATTATGCTTTTTGGAATTTTGGTAGGAAGATTGATTTGTGGTTTTTTGTGTTTGTTTGGTTTTATTCAAGATTTATTATATAAGATTCCGACAAAAAAGATATCTATTTCTGCTTGGTTAGATAAAAAGTTGCGTTTTGTGAAATACATAATATTCATTTCGTTTGTTATTATATTTCCGATGGTGCTTACTAATAAGTATGGATTGGGAGCTCCGTACTTTTGCAAATTAATTTGTCCTGCTGGAATGTTGGAAGGTGGGATACCTTTGGTTTTGATGAGCAGCACATTAAAAGAAACGATTGGTTTTTTATATTATTGGAAGTTTTGCATACTGGTTTTTGTTGTAATAATATCAATCTTTATTTATCGTCCATTTTGTAAATATATATGTCCGTTAGGGGCACTATATGGATTGTTTAATCGTTTTAGTTTTTATAGAATGGAAATAGATAAAAATAAATGCATCGACTGTAAAGTATGTGAACGTAATTGCAGAATGCAGGTAAAGGTTCTTGAAAACATTAATTCAGCGGAATGCATTAGATGTATGGAATGTAAAAATATTTGTCCAAAGGGTGCAATAGAAACTAATTTTTTTGAGAAAAAATTATAATATTTTAGTTTATATCAATTTCTTCATTGATTTCAATAATTGTTATATTGATTTACATAGTAAGAGGAACATATAAAAATGAAAAAAATTAAATGGGTTGTGATTTTTACAATAAGTGTTATTTGTATATTGATTGGAATAGTCATGTTTAATCGCTTTCGGATATCTTTTGAAGAGTTAAATGAAATTGATAAAAAAATGTTGACTGAAATGGATATGTATTGCAAGAAAGAAATTGAGTCTGAGTTATGGCCTGGATATAAATTAAGTGATAAAACAATATTTGCTTATGATGGGATATTTGGTTCGGCGTACATAATAAATCCTTCTTCTGAGATTAAAAGTATGTTTGCAACAAAAATCATCTTACCAGAAGAATGCAACTTAAATGTTTACAGGTTAGCAAAATTCACACTGCAAGTATTTATCAAAAGATTAATGCCTGGTTCTTTCAATGTGATTGGTGAAAAAATAAAAATATTTGGAAATGAAGTTTACTACATAAAGTACGATGAATCCAATTTTGAAAAAGAATTTTCAAGTAAACATTTTATGCCATTTCTTGTACATGAAGCATTTCATTATTTTATGCAAAACGAATGGTCTGGAGGAAGTCGATTTTATGGAGAGTTAACCGAATCGGATATTTCACTTATTGAAAAAGAATATGTAATATTAGAAAATATTCGAATCGAGTTAAAAAAAGAAAAACCAAGCAGAGATGAATTATTGAATTACTCAAACGAGTTGATTGTCGTTAGGGAAGAACGAATTAAAAATAATCCTGAATATTTGGAAAAAGAATTAAGTATGGAAACTGATGAAGGCACAGCTGAATATGTTGGAATAAAAGCTGCTGAAATTGTAGGATACAATTATAATGTTATGTATTTTGATAGTGGAAAAGACATTCCTTTTGATGGAGTAATACCTGTTTTGAAAGCAGGTGCGTTGGAAAAAAGCTTTTTAGCAGATAGTATGCCTTATGAAACAGGAGCATTATTATGTTTGTTGTTAGAAGAATTAGAGATTCCAAATTGGCAGGAAAAACTAAATGAACAAACGGAAACAACACCGGTATTTCTATATGAAATTTTGAAAGAAAATATATAGTGCGAAAGAAAGGAAAAGTGAAAGAGGTTTTAAGATAGAATGATAGCGTCAGTCATGGTCTGGGAAAATTAGAAGGATATCCAACTGTCAAACAGATGCTATTGTAAATTTTTACTTGAAAGATAAGGAGTTTATTAGAGATATGAAAAAAGAATACATTGAGATGGATGTATTCGATGCGTTGCAGAAGAGATTTGCGTTTTTGTTTCAGGAATTTAAAAATATTTATATCTCATTCAGCGGCGGCAAGGATAGCGGTGTTCTTTTAAATTTGCTGCTGGATTACAGGAATAAGCATGCTTCAGATCGTGTGATTGGCATATTCCATCAGGATTTTGAGGCGCAGTATACCGTGACTACGGACTATATTACCCGCACTTTCAAGCGCCTGGAAAACAAATCAGGCATAGACCTTTACTGGGTCTGCCTTCCTATGGCAACACGGACAGCACTGAGTAGTTACGAAATGTATTGGTATCCTTGGGATGATACAAAACAGGATACATGGGTACGTCCAATACCAGAGTATCCCTATGTCATTAATCTGACGAAGCCTTTTGCCCACTATCGTTACAGGATGCATCAGGAAGATTTGGCAAAACAGTTTGGCCGATTCTACAAGGAGGAACATGGGAATGGCAGGACGGTCTGCCTGCTTGGTATGCGGGCGGATGAGTCTCTGCAGCGGTACAGCGGATTTGTCAATAAAAAACATGGGTATCAAAATGAGTGCTGGATTTCCAAGCAATTCAAAGACGTATGGTGTGCTTCACCTTTATACGACTGGTCAAACTCTGATGTATGGTGCGCGAATTACCGATTTGATTATGACTACAATCATTTATATGACCTATATTATAAGGCAGGATTAAAGATAGATCAGATGCGGGTGGCATCTCCCTTTAATGACTATTCCAAAGATGCTTTGAATCTGTATCGGGTTATCGATCCAGAAATATGGGTGAAACTGGTGGGGCGGGTGTGCGGAGCAAATTTTGGAGCTATTTATGGTAAGACAAAAGCGATGGGTTATCGCAGTATTACGTTACCAGAGGGTCATACCTGGAAATCATACACTCAATTTTTGCTGGATACGTTACCTGCCCGACTGCGGAATAATTATGTGAAAAAGTTTAACACCTCCATCCGGTTCTGGCACGATAGCGGAGGTGGATTGTCTGAGGAAACAATCCGAGAGCTTGTGGAACATGGGTACCACATTCGGAGAAATGGTATATCTAACTATACACTCAACAAAAATTCTCGTATTATTTTTCTTGGACCAATTCCTGATCATACCGATGATATTAAGAGCACGAAAGATATACCAAGTTGGAAACGGATGTGCTGCTGTATTTTGAAAAATGACCATACCTGTCGGTTTATGGGGTTTGGGCTTACGCGGCAGGAACAAAAACGTGTGGATATTATTAGACGTAAGTACGGAGGGATGATAGATGGTAAATAAGGAATTCAGAAGCCCGGTATACCATATCAGTGCGGTACCATTTGAAAACATTGTACCCAATACATATAACCCGAATAACGTGGCCCCACCGGAAATGAGGTTGTTGTACGATAGCATCAAAGAGGACGGTTATACTATGCCGATTGTTTGTTATTATGCAAAAGGCAGTGATAAGTATGTAATTGTAGATGGCTTTCATCGTTGGAGAGTGATGCGGGATTACCCGGATATTTATGAGCGAGAGAAGGGGATGATACCGGTTTCGGTAATCGATAAACCGTTATCTGACCGTATGGCCAGCACCATCCGGCATAACCGCGCCCGTGGAACGCATGATGTGGACTTAATGAGTAATATCATTAAGGAACTGCACGAGTTGGGGCGTTCGGATGCGTGGATTTCCAAACACCTGGGAATGGACCGGGATGAAATTTTAAGGCTCAAGCAAATTACTGGCCTGGCTGCGCTGTTCCGTGATGTGAAATTTGGTCAGGCATGGAGGCCTGGAGAAGATAGGGTTCCGGATGATGAGTCCTCTGATAGTTTGCAAAGAAAATCTATCAAGGATTGTTAAAGAGGAAAATTTTTAGGTAATTGATTAAAAAATAGGAATAAGAAAAAGCCATCTAATTAAAATTCTTTAAAAACAGAGTCGATGAAAGTTTTTCTGTAATAAAAGATTTATAAGGCCTTTTACTATGCTCAAATAAGAACATAGTAGGAGGCCTTTATTATGGAAGGATAAATGTTGAATCTACCTAGTATAGTTCACTTTAATCATCTTTAGTTTCATCAGATCAAAGAGTACAATATCCCAATGATGTTGCGCCAGATAAGTAATAAGTTAGTTGGTATGAGTTATACTAGGATGTTCAAAAGGAAATGTCTTTCTACATTGATATTTTTTTGTTTTTTGTATTTTTTAATTTTATCAGATAATAATTATAAAAATGCACAAAATAAAACATTAAAATGCCAATTAATTGTTAAAAGTATATACCCTGTATTGAACATTTCCATTCGTAGATATAAAATTAAAATACAATATACAAGAAAGAGGGAAAGTATATGTTGAAAATTAGTTCAATATTCATGGGGGTGCAATATCAGGAGCGCATAGGAGAGCTTAGAGGCGCATGATATTTCACAAGGTATACAGTGCGTCTGCGTTCTTTTTCATAGGTCGGCGAAATCAGAAATCGGAAGAAGGGGAAGTAGGCTTTTATACTCTTGTTTAGTGTGTGTTGTAATTGAGAACGAAATAGGAGGTTATTGCAATGATTTTTACAAACCCTGTGGTAATTGCAGTTATTGTGTTGCTGGTTCTCTGTTTCCTGCGGGTGAACGTGCTGCTGGCCTTGATATGTGCCTCTGTAGTGGCTGGCCTGGTTTCAGGAATGGACATTGGAACCACTATGTCTACTTTCATCTCTGGCTGCGGTACTGCCCCGGAAACCGCTATTGCCTATGTGCTGTTGGGAGGTCTGGCTTCTGCAATCAGCTACACGGGTGTGTCCGATATTTTGGCGGTGAAGATTGCCAAATGGATCAGCGACAAACGGCTGGCTTTTATTTTCCTACTGGCTTTCTTTGCTTGTTTTTCCCAGAACCCTATTCCTGTCTATGTAGCTTTTATCCCAATCCTGATTCCTCCTCTGTTGCTCGTAATGAACAAGCTGAAGATCGACCGGCGGGCGGTGGCTTGCGCCCTGGGCTTCGGCCTGCGCGCACCTTATGTAACCATCCCTGCGGGTTTTGGAGCTTTGTATCACGGTATTTTGGCCACTAATATCACTCAGAATGGCATGGAGATCGGCGAATTGGATGTCTGGAAGTACACTTGGCCTCTGGGTTTGTCCATGCTGGCCGGTTTGGTCTTCGCTGTTTTGGTGTTATATCGCAAGCCTCGGGTATATAAGAACATTAAGGGAGTAGCGGCGGACCTGGATAGCGTGGACACCACTCTTACCTATAAGCATTGGATTGCTTTGCTGGCCGCCATTGCCACTATGCTCATCCAGCTATTTACTGGTTCCTTGCCTCTTGGGGCTATGGTTGGATTGAGCGTTATGTTTATCACCCAAGCCGTTAAGTGGTCCGACATGGACAAGATTTTGGATGGCGGCGTCAGCTGATGGGATTTATCGCCTTTGTCATGCTGGCCTCCAATGGTTTCAGCTTAGTGCTCAGCGAAAGTAATGCTGTGGCTGAACTGGTCAAGAGTTCCCTAGTATTCATTGACGGTAACAAGTTCCTGGGTGCTTTCGTGATGATGCTGGTGGGCCTAGTTATCGTTATGGGTACCGGCACCTCTTTCGGTACGGTGCCGGTTCTGTCTGTGCTATATGTGCCCCTGTGTTCCGAACTGGGCCTTAGCTTGGGAGCAACCCCCCTTTTGATCGCAGCAGCAGCCACCATAGGCGACACTGGTTCCCCGGTGTCCGACACTACTCTGGCACCCACAGCTGGACTGAATGCCGATGGCCAACACAACCACATATGGGATACTTGCGTGCCTACATTCATCGCATCGGATATCCCCATTTTTATCCTGGGATGCCTGTGTCCATTGTTCTTCTAAGGTACTAGGTGTACATACTTCCCCTTTTTCTTTATTGATCGGGCCGTCCTTTTTGATTTTTTTGTGCGCTCTATGGTAGAATAGATTGGTTGATCGATGGTGTCCTATCACCGTGGCGCGCTGTTTTGGAGCAAACGGTTTTCCGCTAAATATGCTTACCTGATTTTAAAGAGAGTGCTTGGTACACCGCTGGTTGTCGGACAGTAAAGCTTTCGAAATCGTATATTTGTAAACAGTATTAACGTTTGAGTAGTTTTCGAAGAGATGGGCTTATGAATTCATTCTTGTGTCAGGATCAAGCTTCAGCTGATATCGGAAATATGAATTGAAAAAACTTTCTAATTTTCTAAGTGGCCGATTGAACAATGTTTTGATGAATGCAAGAGCAATCTAGAAAATTTTTTGTTTTTATTTGGTTGGGGAGGGGGCATATGCTGTTTGTAATGATAAGCTATCTGTTTGTCACTCAGATACGGAAAATCTGTAAAAATGCAATCCCATTGACAATACCGATGGTAATAAAACTAATGCATGGAATGATCGTATATACAGTAACTGATATGAAAAAAGTAAGTTATCATATACGCAGGAACCATAATGCATATCTATCACATCGAAAAGCCAAAATTTCAAAAAGTTCACTGTAGCACCAGGTTCTAATTTTAAATTCTTCTTACTTTGGCTAGATATTGTAAGGATTTGATGTAATTTAACGAAGCAATTTTCCACATACTCACACTAAAATCTTAGTTCTATTTTTTATGAAGTCCTTGTGAAAATATCAAAACCAATGGGTAATATGTTGCGCAATGCCTGGTCAAATCTAAACTTTTCAGAGGGAATAGATTTAGCCTGGCTGCTCCAAGGGAAAGGCTGGAGATAATACAAGTTGATGATTTGTAGTTTGGTATATATAAACGTCCTTCCACCATCCCAGAATCTCAAAAAAATAAATGCTGTCAACCACTATTTTCCCCAAATCTACTAAGGTTTCCTATCTCTAAAAGCCTACCACAAGATTTTACAGTACTTCACCATTTATTTCACATTTATCTGCATTAGGTTATATATTTAGTTTATTATCACGGTGATGCTTTTAAGTCCTGTGTTTATCTGGGAGTGCAGCTGGAATATTGAGGGAGTAAAAGCAAATTTTAACAATAACAGATTAAAACAGTCGAAAAATGAGATTGGTGTTCCCTGACATTTGTTGGATGTATCAGACCGTTGCCCCATGGGGATCCACAGTTCCCGTACTGATCTTCTGCAAATATTGTTATCTACCGTAGTGTGATCGTGTAAGGTGGTTGACAGCATCCATTATGGAAAAGATTTGCTTCGCTATAACTGTATTTTCTTACATAGTAGATCCTCGAGGGTGAACTTTCGGATCTTGGTAAGCCGGTAATAATATCTTTTCAAAGAGATGTCATACTGTCCGCACCATGGCTGATTTGTCAGTTCAGAGGCATCCTATTGTCAGATTATATTGGGCCAGTATTAAAGTTTTACCTGTTTATCAGGCTCCAAAGAAGAAAGAAGCATGAAATAGGTTCTTTTATAAGCAAACTTCAAAAACTATCATTTTGAATCCAAAGCCTCAATCTCCTTTCCGCGTATAGACAACAGCTGAATAAAGTAATGAATGTATTTAGGAAGCTCTCTGTGTTTCTTATATCCGACAAAAACTCGGCTGATTTCGTTTTTTCCATAGGTAAAAGCATAGTACTTCACGTTGCTAAGGTCTACCATAGACTTTTTATACTGTTCACGGTTGAACGCAAGTCCGTAGCCTTCATTAACTAGCCGGATCGCAGTCTCGAAATTACGTATCTCCATCTTATTGTAGGTGTAAAAATGCTGCTCCAAAAATACTTTGTCTATGTACTGTCTCAAGCTCTGCCTAGCTGTTGGAAGAATGAAAAATTCATCTTGGCAGAAATTTAGGTCCAGATAGCGGTAGTGGGAACCAGGCATCTCCACTGCCCGGGCATTCAGAGAGTGATCGGCTGGTATGGCGATCAGAGGACGGTCAACATAGAGAATTTTATTAATTAAATCTTCCCGCGGCTGTTCTGCATTATATAGAAGAAGCTGAATCTGATTGGACTTGAGAAATTCTTCTAAATCAGTTTTGACGCCTTCTTTTACATCGATCCTAATATTGGGATAGCTCATTTTAAAACGGGCCATGACTGTGGGGAGAAGAAGCGGTGCTCTCCGGAGTTGGACACCAATGTGCAACACCCCATCTACATGGTTTTTCAGATCACCTAAGCTAGCCTCAAATTCTTGCTGAAGTGATAACATTTGCTTAGCTTTATCCACATACAGTTTCCCGGCGGCAGTGGGAATAAATTGTTTTTCAACCCGGTCGAACAACTTAACTCCAAACATTTTTTCAAGATTATTAATATACAGGCTTAAAGCGGGTTGGGTGATAAACAGTTTTTCAGCGGCTTTCGTTATGTTTCCGCATTCTGCAATGGTGCAGATATAGAGTTGTTCCTTCAGGTGCATAACGCCTCCTTTCTGAAATTTATACAGCATTTAATTCTTAAAAAGATTAACTATAATCATTTTTATTATGATAAAACAAAATTGTAGTATACAAAATAGAAAGAGTGATTTCTTTGCGGAAAATTAACGTTATAGTTTCTATTTGTTTTACTAATTTCCCAAAATAAACAAATTGAATTATAATAATCTCAACTCAATTAATATTTTTGTTTATTAATCTAATGAATTTATGAGATTAATAAATGAAATTAGCAGAACAGCAGTTCCGAAAGCTAGCCGGCGGTTTAAGGAGGCTGAACATGAAGGGAGAGATATCTATGAAAGAACGTTTATACGGCTATATTGACAATATTGGAGAAGAAATGTTCAAAATGGCCGATCAGATTTTCGATCATCCGGAACTGGGACTTGAGGAGGTCAATGCATGTAAATGGCTAACCGACTGGCTGGAGAAAGATGGCTTCGAGGTGGAAAGAGGAATAGCTGGCGTGGAGACCTCCTTTAGGGCGATATATCGTCATGGGGAAGGAGGGCCTAATATCGGTTTGCTCTGCGAATATGACGCCCTGCCTCAGATTGGGCATGCATGTGGTCATCACATGCAAGGCCCCTGTATTCTTGCATCTGCAGCAGCGCTTCGTCATTCGGGGATTGAAGGGAATTATACGATTACGGTTTACGGTACGCCTGCGGAGGAGAGTGTAAGCGGCAAAATCATGATGATTAAGGGAGGATGTACATTCGAGGAGTTGGATGTAGCTCTGATGATGCACGGGGGAAATTACACGCAGACGGATGTCAAATCCTTGGCGTTGTCTAAATTCCGAGTGGAATATCAGGGAATCAGCGCCCATGCTGCGCTTAAACCAGAAGCAGGACGAAGCGCGTTAGATGCGATGATTCTGGCATTTCAGGGAATCGAGTTCTTAAGAGAACACGTAGATAGTGATGTCAAGATTCATTACACCATACTGAACAGCGGTGGCACCCCTGCCAATATCGTGCCAGCCAGCACTACCGCTAGCCTGTATGTGCGCTCTTATAGTCGAACCTATCTGGATACGGTCATTGAACGACTAAGCAAGGTTCTGAGAGGGGCAGCTATGATGACGGAGACAGAGGTGAGAATCATGCCAGAAAAGGAAGTAGATAATAAGATTCCAGCTATCCGCTTGAACCGTCTTATAATGGATGAGGCAGAACGGGTTGGAGCACCCCGCCTGGCGCCGCCTAGAGAGAATACTGGTTCAACCGATTTTGGAAATATTCTTCATCGAATTCCAGGTTCTTGTATCCGAGTGGCTTTTGTTCCAGATGGAGTTCCATCCCATTCACAGGGCTTTGTGGATGCGGGGAAAACGCCGGAGGCCCACAGCGCAATTATTTACGGGGCCAAAATTCTTAGTGGGACAGCGGCAGAGCTTATAATGAATCCGGAATTGCTGAAAGAGATAAAAGAGGAATTTAAACAGAGAGTTGTGGAGGAGAAAAAATAGGGGAGATAGAAATGGAGACTATAAAAAAGAAAAAGGCTTTTAAAATGCCGCATGGCTATGTTGTTATTTTTGCTATTTTGCTATTTGTTTCGTTTATGACGTATCTAATCCCAGCCGGCGAATATCTGCGCGAGACAAATACGGCTGGACAGGAAGTAGTTATTCCGGATTCATTTGGATTTATTGATAAGACGCCAGTACCGTTCTGGGAGATCCCAAACTATATTATGAAGTCATTCACAAAGCAGGCTGATATCATATTTGGCATTCTGATTGTTGGGGCAGGCCTAGAAGTTTTGCTGTCAACCGGCATGTTCCATGCATTCTGCAACCGGCTTTCCAAAGCCTGTTCAGGAAAGGAAAAATGGTTTATTCCTTTATTCCTGCTTCTTTTTGCTAGCATTGGAATCACACAGTCCACAAACAAGTTTATTGGTTTTACACCACTCGGTGTTATGCTGGCGGCCACGCTCGGATATGACGCAATTATGGGCGTGGCGATTGTGATGCTGGGAATTGGAATCGGCTTTAGTTCTGGTATTTTTGCAGCTACTACAGCCGTTGCTCAAGGGCTGGTAGGGCTGCCCGCTTATTCTGGAATTTCGATGCGTATTGTAGCCTTCATTGTTCTTTACATTATCACAGTATTTTATCTGATTTGTTATGGAGAAAGATGTAAGAAGGATCAGACTAAAAGTGCCATCTACGGAGTCCCTGACATTAAACAGTTTGATGTCAATGATATGGACACTAAAGTAGAAAAACGACATTATCTTGTGTTAATTGTATTCCTAGCCTCTTTCGCCGTACTGATATATGGATGTCTTAAATTTGGTTGGACCCTACAGCAAAATGCTATTATCTTTATGTGGATGGGAATTTTGAGCGGCCTAGTATACGGATTTTCGCCCAGCAAGATTGCCTCCGAATTTGTAAGAGGAGCTAAAGGAATGATATCCGCAGCGCTGATCGTGGGACTTGGTGCTGCTTGTACATTGATTATGGATGAAGCCAATATTCTAGATACTGTAGTAATGGGAATGACCTTAACCATGGATTACCTGCCCACTCTTTTGAAAGCTCCCGCTATGTTAATCATCAATATGGTAGCTAGTGTGTTTGTAACATCAGGTACAGGCCAGGCAGCGGTTGTTATGCCGATTCTTGCTCCAGTGGCGGATCTTTCGGATATCAGCAGGCAGATTCTCGTATTGTCTTACCGTCTCGGAGATGGAATATGCGGTTACGTACAACCGCACGGTGGTTCTCTGATGCCGTTCATCGCGGCCGCGGCAATTCCCTATGACAGGTGGATGAAGTTCTTTGGAAAACTGTGGGGGTTTTGGGTGGGGGCCGCCTGTTTGATTATGGTATTCTGTCAAATCATCGGATATTAGAAAAGGTGTTGTGAATATTTAATTGAAAACGGAAGCATCGTTTTACCGTAAAAAGTATTTTATGGCTGAAACGGTGCTTTTCCGATTCTTGGATTGTCAGACACGATCAGAACATTAAACAGAACACCAATTGTACAGAAACTTGCACAAATGTTTAGTGGCATTAGATAACTAAAGTTTACTGTAATTAATCATGAATTTTTGTATGAAAGTGCGCCTGCTCTCGCTCTATGATGGGGGCACTTTTCTGTGTAGGGTTCCAATATTTACTGATTTTAGATATGCCAAATAAGTCTCCACATGACCGATTATTTTTACTATGATATACAGTGAAATATTTAGGAACGGAAACGCTTGAAGTTTCGGCTATTGTAGTTACTTTATTTTAATACCTTCATCTTGTTGTTAAATCCTTCTGTGGCCCATGGGGTAGCCTGTATTCAAAGGTATTCAGGATTTTATCTTGTCAGGAGTGGTAGCTCCTGGCACAGTTCTGAAATCGCTTAATCTCATAGCTCTGTGCATTCGCGATTCAGCTTTCAAACTCCTCCTTCTGACAGTAGGCCTTCATGGCAGATAACATAATACCATTCTTCCATACAGTGCACCAACTATATGGGGTTCTTTTGTGAATGCTCATCGAGTGAATGAATTCTCCAGGATTAAAGTGCTTTCGACTTTATCCTGGGAAATGTAAAAATGTTGATTTTTTTCTCAGATGACTTTTTCTCAGATAATGTTCTTACAAAGAAATTTTAGGCAGTAAATTATTGTGTATCTTTATATACATGGCATTTATCTTATTTTATTACTTACCAACTATGGTGACAGCACTGTCCAAAATCATGTTGACATGTGGACGATAAGCGTTTCATCATAAAAACCTTGTCTATGATTATAATTCAAGAGTTGGGATAATCATCTACAATTAGGGCATTATAAATACTTACAATTAATAACTAAGACTTCCCATACTTAAAATGGGCTTTGCACCTTGAAAATTCAATATTTCAGCTAACAAAATAGTGATTTATGCTCCTATAGACTCTGGATGGAGTGCGTTACGCAGATATTTCGGTAGTCTTGCTTCAAAATCAGCAGTAAAAGCTCTCAATTGCTCATCGCTGAGCTTTAAGATTTCCTGAAGACTTGCCATTAAGGCATCCATCAGGATGCCTAGTGATCTGCTGAAAGTAATGTCTGCCATTTCATCAACAAGGAAAAAGAACAATTCGCCAAGCGTTCTCTGATCTACATTTTGGCGCTGTTCCATTGCAAGTAACATATATCTGGTAAACACGATAGCCACGTGAGCTGTCAGTGCATCATAGGATAAGCTGCGGCATTCTCCAATCAGGTTCAGCATAGATTTGCAGGTCTTGAAGAAAACCTCAATCTGCCAGCGCTTTCCATAAATACGGATAATCTCTTCTTCGGAAAGGGTCGTATCCGTACAGATAAAAGCAAGCCAGTCCTTGCGATTTGCTTTATTCCTTACGCAAACGATTTTCGCCGGAATGGGATTCTCTTTTCCTACCATGACGTCAACAGAAAGCAGATACTTTGATCTGCCACGGCGTTTTTTGTTCCTGGAATAGACCTCTTTGATGTTCAACTGTTCACCACAGTACGAATACTTGATGCGGCTGCTTTTCTTAATCATAGCGATCACATCCATATCTTTTGAATGGATGGCTGTGATCTGTGCCGGGTTGGAAAACCAGGAATCAAAAAGGACATAATCCGCCTTTAGTCCTGCACAGAGGGCAGTATCCAACAAAGTCATCATTGCTTCTGGTGCTTTTGTCTGCGCAAGCTTACGCCTTTTTCCTGCAATAGTCCTATTATCAAAGTTCTTTACCGGACCGATAATATTTGTTTCTTTTGCAGATGCTAAGAGGCAGCTGTTTACCGGAATCAATGTGTTTCCATCACTCCAGCTTAAAGTAAGCAGCCGAAACCCTTTTTTGAAATGCATATCGGTGTGGTCAAATACTTTTGATCCCAGTTCTGTTTTCTTACAACTGGTTCGGCTAAAAAGGCTATCATCAATGATGAACACATTTTTCCTGTTATCATCCGTTAGATCTTTGAGATCCTTATTAACGATATCCGCAGCAAGAAGAGAAGTAAAACGGAGCCAGTTTGTTTTTACCGAATTAAGGAACCGGTAAAAAGTGTTCTTTGAAAAACCTTCCTTAAAGGAACCTATCCGTTGCTGCATATACATACTTCTTCCGACAAAGACGTTGCAGAGTTTGTAACGAAGGAGAGAAACAGGTGAAACGCCTTTTTCTTTCATCCCATTACATCTGGCAAGAAGCTTGCTGACATGATGCCTGGAAAAAAATCTTTGAACGCAATCAATTAACTCGTTCTCATCGCAATGGTTTTGTGGTATACTGGACATGGCATAAATCTCCTTTGTAAAGATGGTTTCTAGTCAATTCCATTATACCAAACGGAACAGGTTTATGCCTTTTTATTGGCTGAAATATTGAATTTTCAAGGTTCAACACACCGTATTGGTGTGGGAAGTTTTAGTTAATAAATGATAGAAGGAGTAGAATAAGATGAAAAGAAACGGAAAGATAAGAAAAAGAATTGTTACTCAGGAATCTGTGAGTAAATATTGTGAATGGCTTTATGGATGCGAAAAAAGCAGTGGAACCATTAAACAATACAGGTACTATTTAATGCTGTTTATGCAATACATGAGTGGGAAGAGTGTGGAGAAAAGGGATGTAATTATGTGGAAGGGGATATTGAGAGAAAGAATGGCTCCGGTAACGGTCAATAGTGCATTGGCAGCGGTGAATGGATTTTTTTCATATAACGCATGGCAGGATTGCCGGACTAAATTTTTAAAGGTAAGCCGCAGAGTATTTTGTCCGGAAAACAGGGAAATAGATAAGGATGAATATGAACGTTTAGTAAAAACTGCATACAAAAAGGGAGATGAAAGAATGGCTATGCTTCTTCAGACCATATGCGCTACGGGAATACGGGTTTCTGAAGTTCCCTATATTACGATAGAAGCGGTAAAGGCTGGAAAGGCAGAAGTTGAATGCAAAGGGAGAATAAGGACTGTTTTCTTGACTTCCCGTTTGTGCTATATGTTGTTGGATTACGCAAAGAAAAGTCATATTGATAGCGGGATGATTTTTGTGACAAGAAGCGGAAAGGCGCTTGACAGAAGCAATATATGGAGAACCATGAAAAAACTGTGTGAAGGAGCCGATGTATTATGGGATAAGGTATTTCCGCATAATTTTCGTCATTTGTTTGCCAGGCTCTATTATGAACAGGAAAAAAACCTGGTTAGGCTTGCGGATATATTAGGGCATAGCAATATTAATACAACAAGGATTTATACAATGGAAAGCGGACGCAACCATATGAGACAATTAGAAAAACTTGAAGTATTGTTTGACTTTTACAACAATTTTTCTCTTTTGTTGTAAAAACATTCATACAACCATAATTATTTTACTACATATTTTGAAAGAAGTCTACAGAAATTCTTAATAAATATTGTAACTATGATGTTTTTCGACATAATAAAATGGCCAACTGATTTTTTACGAGGTTGGCCTATTTGTATTGCCTGCATCTATAAATTTTAGATTCTAAAAAACTTTGTCTATTAGGTTTTCGCCTTCCTTCCACTGAATTTTGAAGTGACTTTACAACAAAAGAGAAAATTTGTTGTAAAGGGAGAATTATTTATGAAAAGAATTCATGGGCTATGTTTGTTGATTCTTTTTCTTTGCTTAGCAGTTACATGGAGTCTGCCGGCCTGCGGAATGAATGCTCAGACTCAGATGAAGGATATAGAGCTTGAAAAAAGAGGCAGACATGCTGAGGAAATGACCGGCAGAATTCCCGATTATGAGGTCTGCGGAGATAAAATGTAAGAACTGATTGAAAACAGCGAGGAACTGTCAGAATGGAAGGATTCAGGAGTTGTTTTTGGTACAATGGAGGATGCTTTGTCATTGGGCCGTTATTTTTATCGCTACACATATCTCGGAAAACAGGAGATCCGGCTGGCGGTGGGAGAGAATGGGGACAGGGCTGTTGTTTATGTGCAGTGTGATGATCCTCACCAGGCTGTGATACAGCATAGGCAGACAGAGGACAGGCTTTACGATATTGTAGCGGAAGGAGCCTACATGTCTGAAAGAGAGAAAGCCTTATTTTTTTACGAGTGGGTCTATAGCCAGGTGGAATATGACACGGAACTAAAGAGGAAAACGGTTTACGAGGCTGTAATGGAAGGGCGTTCCGTGTGTTGGGGTCACGTCTCTGCATATCTGATGTTATGCAGAATGGTAGGTATGGACTGTGAACAGGTCTACGGCGGGGGTCACGCTTGGAACCGAGTTTGGATTGATGGGGGATGGAAGCATTGCGATATTACATGGGACAAGAGTACGGGGCTAGGCCGATGGTAACTGGTGCCGGAGGCGAAAATGGAGGAGGGCCCCATGCACAGGACTTTTCTGTAGAAAATGGAGGACTCAGCCATAGGAGAGCTTCGCCAAAGCGTCAGCAGATGAATGAGTTTCGCAGGGTGGAAAAACGGCGGCGGACTCGAAGAAAAATGATACGGTATCTAACAGTGGCAGGTCTGACGGTTGTTGTGGGAATAAGAACTTATTTTTTTGTTTCGGAAGGGGCATCCGGTCAGGATTATATTCAGGTACCGCCGTTGACTGTGGTTTTGGAGAGCACAGAGGCGCTGGGAGGTTCCGAGAAAGTAACAGAGAACGCAGCACCTGTATATGTACCCAAGGACGATGCAGAAGCCGCAGATGCACTGCAGTTGGCAGATAGTTTGCAGACAGGAAACTGGAACGGAGATGCATTGTTTGCAGTAATAGGTGAAAATGAAGTCCAGGAAGCATACATAGGGGAATTGGCTGTGGCGGCCTACTGTGGCTGTCAGTACTGTATCGGAAGATCAGACACCTATGTCACTTGGTCTGGACGACTTCCGATACAAGGAACAACCGTGGCGGCTGACCTTAATGAGTTTGAGATTGGTGACATGCTCAGAATCGGACCGGACATATATCGGGTGGAAGACAAGGTGTCGCCTGGAGCCAGGGAAGCATTATGCCTGTATTTCTCCAATCATGCAGACGCCATTTCGTTTGGCAGACAGATACTGCCGGTTTTTAAAATAAAATCTAGAGAGGAACATTTGGGAGAGCCCTTAGGGATTTTTGAAGTGACTGGTTACTGTGGCTGTGAAAAATGCTGTGGATTGAAAGGTGGATTGACTAAGGCAGAGAAAATCCCGAAGGCCGGGCATACAATTGCGGCAGATCCAGAGGTGCTTCCTATGGGGAGTAAAGTGGAAATTAATGATATTATCTATGTGGTGGAAGATACTGGAAAGCTAGTGAAGGGAACAGTGATAGATATTTATTTCAATACCCACGAGGAAGCGGTGAGGTTCGGCAGGCAGAAAATAAACGTTTATTTAGTTCCATAATTGGACTGCAATGGAAGAATAGGGGGCGGTCAATGTAGCAGAAGTTTTGTGAATGGAAAGATTACCTGCTGGTGGGGTGCCTCAGCAGTTTATATATAGATACAATAGTAGAAAGGAAAGAATGAAATGAGAAAAAGCATGACAGCAATCATGGCTTTAACGTTGTCTGTGGGATTTTCAGCTGCTTTGGGAATGGGAAGCGTACAGGCGGCAGAAGGCTGGACCAAGATAAATGAGGAATGGCGATATTATGACCAGAACGACCAGCCAGTGACACAGGTTTGGAAGCAGTCGAAGGGGGATTGGTATTACCTATCATTGGAGGGAGCAATACTAAAACATCGCATTTTCATGGATCAGGATTGTAATTATTATGTAGATGAAGATGGGCGAAGGGTACAGAGCCGCTGGATTTATGTGGATTCCTCCAATTGCCCTAATGGAGAATTTGAAGAGGGGTGGTACTATTTCGGGGCCAGTGGAAAAGGTTATCGGCGTAAGAACAACAGCTTCAAACGAAACATAGGAGACAGTACCTACATATTTGATGACAATGGCAAGATGCTGTCTGGATGGTTTGACGAGGATGGGAACCCCATTGAGGATTCAGAGATCCCCTTTGTGGAAGGCGTTTACTATGCGAGGGAGGATGGAAGGCTCCTGACTGGGGAATGGCTGGATTATGAAGAGGTAGATGAGAAAATAGGAGGGATTGACCTTGATAGTGAGGTTGCGGGGAGAAACTACATGGATTACGATAAGATGTGGATTTTTTTTGACAGCAATTCGAAGAAGGTTAAAAGTAATGGAACCCGCCTGAGGCAGAAGACTATCAATGGCAACCAGTATGGTTTTGATGAAAATGGCATTATGATTCCTTGGTGGAGTAAGGTAGCCAGTATCAGCAATGCAGATAAGAGTAATCCTAGCAGCGATGTTTCAGCCCGATATTATTCCGGCTATGACGGTGGCGTGCTTCTGAAAGATAGTTGGTTTTGGATGTATCCATCGGAGAATCTGGATACGGAAGATTACTATGATCAGGAATGCAGTTGGTGGCATACAGATGAAAGAGGCGAGGTATATCGGAACCGTATTCGTAAAATCAATGGACGTTCCTATGCTTTTGATGGGATTGGCAGGATGCAGACAGGTTTTGTCCTCTTCGATGGAAAGTCTGAGTTTGTAGCCCGCTATGAAGTGGATGACTGGAGCTCAGAGGATTTTATTGAAGGAACTATATATGGTATTGAGAAATCAGATCTGTATCTGTTCTCTCCGGATGAACTTAATGATGGTTCCATGCAGATTGGAAAGGATATAGCGGTTGAATTGGAAGATGGGGTTTTTCATTTTGGATTTGCCTCCAATGGAAAGGCGTTCGGTAACCGAAATCGGCTTCAGAAAAAAGAGGGCATGTATTATATCAATGGTCTTCGTTTGGAAGCGGATGAGGAGTACGGATACGGGGTTGTAAAAGTAGAAGATGGTGCGGATACCTATTATCAGGTGGTGGACACCAAGGGAAAAGTGATTGAAGGAAAAAAGAAGATTGTAAAGGATAAGGAGGGAGGTTACCTGCTTATTATTCGAAACCGTTTGGTAGCTTGGTGCGGGGATGAGGATAAGCCGAGGTGGAGAAAAGGAGAGGAAGGAACCGGATTTTACCATTATGATAGGGGGAACAAGGAAGACCACTTTGCCGGAGGACTCATTGCGGCTGCGGGCATGGAGCCTGACATTGACGGTTTGCCGGAGGAAGAACGGCTGAATTTTTAAAAGGAGATGAAAAATGTACAAAGGAGATGAAACAAATGAATAGGGGTATTCATAGCTTCTATAAACGTCTGACCGCCATGCTGCTGGCTATATGCATGATAACAGGGATTGTTTTGGGGCAGTCCAGTATTCTTTCCTATGCATCCACGGAGCTGTTGGATGAAAACCTGGGAGAGGGGGCCAGCGAAGCAACGGCATATACTTGGAAGAATGGTTCTGTGACTGGCCAGGGAGGAGGAGGAAATTCCTGGCGTTTTGACCTTAGAGGCTTGCAGGCAGGACAGCATAATTATGCTCAAGCCGGTATTAAAACAACTTACAGTAACGGAGGATATGCAACCTGGTTTCAGGTTGGGGCCAATGCCAAACAGCTGATAGGGGGCAGTACAAACGGCGGGGTACAGTCTCTGGACACCTATGGCATAGAGGTCAAGATCGCCGTATCCCCGAGTCCGGATAATAAGTATGTGTTTGTTGATTACTATGTCTATGATAAAAATGGTCAGGGCGGCTCAACTGGCAGGACCATAAAAATGGGAACCGGAACCGATGTCATGATTGGAGGCACCCGGGAAGATGACTATGCAACGGTATATAAAAATGACCGGGGTTTTCACATGGTCAACCAGCATGTCAAAACCACCTTTGACTGTATCACAAATGACAGTAGCCTTGGGGTGACGCCTCCTGATACCAGGTGGATTGGTCATTACAATTCCTGGGGAAGCAATGTATTTAATGAGAGTTCCAATGATGTGGTAAGCAGCACTGATTCGGGAATGGCCTATTCGTGGGAGTTCCAGCTTCATCCATATGAGACGGTTCACAGGAGGGTTGCATTTGCCATCAGAGATACCTCCTACTATGTATCGGACCAGTACGGTCAGGATTCTTCCAACGCAGAAGGAACCTACAGCAGTCCTTTTAAAACCATTGAATATGCGCTTAATAAAATCGGAAATAATAAGGGATATATTTATGTAATGGATTATTCGGATATTTCGTCCGCCATTGATGTGTCGGGAAACAGCCAAAAGGATATTACCATTGCCAGTACGGATTATGACCATGAGGGTCATCCTATGAATGAGGATGGTGATTATATTAAAACCCTGACGCGCGCATCCGGGTATACGGGTCCGCTGTTTAACGTATCAGGCCCCACTTTAAAGTTTACTGACATTGTCCTGGACGGAAACAATGCGGAAAGTCAGGATCCCCTGATATCCGCTTCATCCGGAAAGCTGGAGATTAACAGCGGCGCGGTAATTACTAACTGCAGCGGCAGTGAGTCTAGCCAGGGAAGTGCGGTAAATGTAACGGGAAGCGCGGGACTGTCCATGAATTTTGGAACGGTTTCCGGAAATGTGTCTGCTGGAAAGGGAGCTGTTTATTACAATGGGTCAGGTGCATTTGAAATCAGAAACCGGAATCAGATATCGGACAACACAACTCCGTCCGGGAAGAAGGCAAACGTATATCTGGCTCAGGATAAATATATAACAGCTATGAGCGATTTGGACACGTCCCAGATAGGCGTTACAGCAGAGCAGCTTCCTCTGGCATCACCGGGAGGGATATCATCCCAGCCTAGTCAGGAAGTAAAGATAGCTGTGCCGTCAAGTAGTTATCCGGGGGCTGCAGGCTCCTGCCCCTTTGCGGATAATTTTAAAGCAGACCAAGAGGCGGGAAATTCCGGTGTGTATGTAAGCGCGGGAACGGAAATTCTTGGCAATGGGCGGAATGCAGTATTAAAGCGGAATGGATATACGGTGTCCTTTGTATACCGGGATTCTGCCACAGGCGGAACTGTGAATGGTGCGCCGGCAAGCGCCCCGCTGTCATATGCGGGAGGAGATGCGGTTGAGGTGAACGCGCCCGCCGCCATTACTGGATACGGCCTTACAGGTGTAACCATTGACCAGGGGACAGGTGGCACTCTGAGCGCCCAGGCAGATGCCGGTGTTGCAGATTTTGGCAAGGTAACGGGAACCATGCCGGGCCAGGATGTTGTTATCACGTATGAATATACCAGAAACAGCGGTTCCATTGTATTTGAAGCCAATGGAGGGACGCCGGAGCCTCAGGCTCTGACCGGTTCTGTTGGAGAAAGCGTCAATGCGCTGCTGCCTAATATCAGCCGCTACGGCTATCAGTTTGTGGGATGGAGCACGGTGAATGACAGGACGAATCCAAATCTCATAAGCGGATTGCCATCAGAATTCCCGGAGGATCCGGTTACTTATTATGCAATTTTCTCACCGGACAGTAATGTGAAGTTTGATTATACGGTTGACTATGTCAATGCGGACGGTTCCATCGTGTTCCAGTCGACCACGGCCGAGGATGCCTACAGCGTGGAGGCAGAGGTTCATTCAGGGAAGAAGAACATCCACGGCTATACCTGGAGTTTGGCAAATTCCTCCACGAACCCGGCCGTCTACAATTACGGTGATGGGAACGGGGCCGTTCCGTTTGGAACCTTTAATGGAAGTACCGGTGATTTCTCGGGGAAGATGCCAGGGCAGGATGCGGCCGTGAAATATGGTTATCAGGTAGACCGCAGCAATCCAAATGCGAAATCCGCATTTACAGTTAAATACGTGACTGCTAATGGTACGGTTGTCCATACAGCTGACATACAGGATGTTTTCCCGGAAGATACGATTGCAGCGGCTCCGGTGGATGTTTATGGCTTCCGGTACCTGTCAGGCAGCATCACAGCGGGAAATACTGCAGATGATACGGACGGGCATCTAGTAAGTGCTGTCCAGGGCGGTTTTGACAGCAATGGAAGGTTTACGGGAACCATGCCGAACCAGCCGGTTGAGATAACGTACCTATATGAAGCCACGGAAGAGGGCTATGAGTATAAGATTCATTATTTGGATAATGGCACGCAGGATGAAAGGCTGAGAAACATTACAGGATCGGACATCCAAAATGTAACAGCGGATACGCCTGTGACCGCTGAATTTAAAAATATGTATGGTTATGTGTTCCAGGATGAACGCTCGGTACCTGCATCTGCAGGAACCTTTGACAGCAGCCATAATTTTACTGGAACTATGCCAAATGACCGTTTGGCTGTCACCTATCGTTATGACAGAGACCCGTCAAAATGGGCGGATTTGATTTACCGGGCAGGAGAACATGGAAGCCTGAGCCGGGGAAGCAATACATCACCGGATGTAATCTCTATGACTGGAGGAGTTTATAAAACTTCCGTACTGATAAATGACGGAACCGTAGAAGGCACCTCGGGAAGCTATACATGGAATGACATACTGGAAAAGAGACTGGTTCCTGAAACGGCTGCAGACATCTATTACCGTTTTGAAGGCTGGTTTATCGACCAGAATGGAAACGGAATCAAGGATAATAGTGAGGAGCTGCTTTCAGCCGACAGCCGGTTTACAGGTTCGGCTACTGTGACTGCATACTTTGCGGAAGATCCTGACCAATGGGTTGATATTCATTTTACAGCAGGAGAGCATGGAACCATAGATGCGGGGGAAAACGTAAATCTCCATATCCAATATGACCGTACCTGGGCCGACATCACGGGAAATCTGCCCGCCTATACACCGGAGGTCAATTATCTGGTAGACGGTTGGTATGATGGCGGAATGCCTGTGGAAGATGAGAGCAGACTTGTGAATGGAAATACCTATACCATACGGTTCTATCCGGACCCGGCCATATTCGGCACGGATGTGAAAGCACCGGATGCATCAGCAGGTATTGATACGCAGGGAAAAGGCAGGATTACAGTCTATGGGACAACCCAGGGATATCAGTATATTATTACGGACATGGAAGGCAATATAATAGATGTGGTACTCGGGAATATATCAGGACGGGTATATTTTGAAGACCTGTATCCTGGTACGCGGTATTTAATATATGAAGCAACAGGTACGACACAGGCACAGACCGGGCGGCCCATAAACAGTGTGACTGGAATTATGAGCAGTGCCACTGAGGTTCTGGTCCCGGTAGTGGAGACCAATTACCAGGTTCTTTACGATGAGGAACATGAGGGGAAGACTGTTTTCGTGATTAAGCCGGCGGATGCGGATTCCGACTATGCTATTTTAGATAAGGACGGAAATGCGGTCACAACTCCTGAGACGGGAGATGGGGGCTGGCAGTCAGCTGGCGGCAGCCAACCGGCAAGCCTGACCTTCTCCGGACTGGATTACAATGAGGAATATGTGGTAGTGGCAAGGCCTCATGGGTCATCCGGCATCACTGCGGAAAGCAAATTGGAAGACGGGACTCACATCAGCACAGATCCGGGCGGCGAACTGGATATTCCCAACTATATAGTGGAGGCGATTAATGGCCAGGTCCACTCTGTTGATGGAGTAGAATTAGATATCCCCAGATATGATGAGGTCCATAAAGGCGATGAAGTGGTGCTTCACGCGGAAGAAACCGATGGAAATGGACAGAATTTCCTGTACTGGAAGGTGACAATCGGGGCAGTTCCGGGAATGACAGAAACCATACGCCGTCAGGATGTGACATTTACGATGCCGGATTCCAACGTGGTTATGACAGCTTATTATGAGCGTGCGTCAGCGACACCCAGCAATGCAACGGTGACGGATGAAGTACGGGGAGGTAATAAGCATGAGATGGCTCTGGACCCCAATGAAATTGAAAACCTGGAGGAGGAGCTTACCACAGACGCAGACCGGACCCTTATGGATGTGAACCATGCAGATGTGACCTATAAAGTAGTATATAAAAAGAATGTGGTAAAGGCGACTGAATCCAATGCAATTAAACGTTCGTCTTATTATGACAGTGACCATGAAGAAGCGTACCATGGAGCCTGGGGATTGAATGTAGATATTGAACGGTATGTGAACGGGCGGAGAGTAGGGGTAGCTTCGCCATCAGAAGCAACATTTAATACATATGTGCAACTGGATAAAGAAGATGTAGACATGATGGACTATCAGCTGTTTGCTATTTCCGAGGATGATGATGGGGAGCTGATCATTGATCCGGTTACTATGTCTGATGATCCGGAAGAGACCGGCGGTTTGTTTACATTTACGGCTCAGGCCGGAATGAGATATGTGCTCATCTATTCCAGGGCATACAGGATTTATTTTATCAATAATAAAGAAGAACCAAAGTACCGCTATTATTTTAAAGTGCGCCGGGGTGAGACACCGAATAGTGGAGACTATTCCTTTGAATACAGCCAAGTGGAGACACCAATCGATTCATTTATTGATAATGAGGGGGTTGAATTTAATTATATTGGCTGGAGTTACCGGGAAGACCGGCTAAAGGAATTTGACCCGGACAAGGAAATCAAGAGGAAGACGTATGTATATGCGTTTTACGATGATAACAGCGGTGAAGTGAATGATGCCAGAAAACAGATGGAGGATGCAATCGAAGCTGCAATCGAAAAATCAGACGATTACTTCCTGACGCTGAAGGAGACGGAAAAGATAAGGGAAGCCATAGAAGAAGCTATGGATGTATTCGACAGAACGGGCCCCCGGGCAACTCTTGATGAACTTTTGGAGGCCTTGAACCGTTTGGAGGAAGCCTGCAAACCTTTCGATAAGATTCTGGAAGACCGGTATGACATTACGACAAAATCCAGAGTGGAGGAAACAGCGGAGGTACATCCGGCGGAGACGGCTGGGGAAGCGGAAGCCATGGCGGTTCAGGAAGCGGTTCGGGAGGAAGCAAAGGTGGCTCGAAAGGAGGCGGTGGCAGTTCCAGGTCTGCCGGCACAGGCGGGCCAGTCACAACTCCGGCGCCTTATGTTGCGGAAACCAGTAAGAGTTATGTGGTAGGCACCAATGGAAACTGGGAGCTGGTTGACCCAGAGAGTGATAAATGGGCTTTTGTACTCAACGGAGGAATCCGTCTCACCAGCATATGGGCCAAACTTGATTATGCCAACGGTGATGTGAATCGAAATGGCTGGTATCACTTTAATGCCAGCGGACTCATGGATTATGGCTGGTTCAGGGACGAGCATATGAACTGGTATTACTGTAATGCGAAAAAAGACGGCTGGCTGGGAAAGATGAAGACAGGATGGCATTATGATGAGATAGATAAGCATTGGTATTACCTGGATTTGATTACAGGCCAGATGGTAATGGGATGGAAGGAAATTGAAGGAAAATGGTATTTCTTTACACCTCAGAATACGGCACAGACATACTCATATGACCGCAGCACCGGGAAATGGGTGTTTATGCAGAATCAGGAAAGGCCGCTTGGCTCCATGTACAGCAACGAGAAGACACCGGACGGTTATCAGGTAGGCGCTGATGGAGCTTTACAATAGCAGGAGGTTTTATGAAACGAACAAATAAGATTAAGGCATATCTGGCCCGTGTCTTAGCCGCGGCCATGGTGATCACCATGGCCGCGCCTCCGGCGCCGGCGTATGCATTGAATTACGGGGATCCGGCAGTCATTCGGTTTGATCCCAAGGAGGGCCCGGATTTATCACATTCAAACTATATGAATGTTCCCAGAGATGGAAACCGGATTACGTATGCTACCGGACGGGCTGGTCATCCACTGGCTGAAGCAAGTGATTTCAATGGAATTGCCGTGGAAAATCTGGGTTCTGGTGACAGGCCGGTGCTGCCTACATTTGACGCGGATTTGAGTTGGCCGGGATATACCTTTGACGGCTGGTATAATGCAGATGGTAATAAGATACTGTATCTGCCCTTTGCGTTTCCTTACAATTCAACCACGGCATATGAGGCACGCTGGAATGGTGATGCGTCCAGTCAGTTTGATTTTACAGTCATGCATTACCGGGACCTGAATGAGGACAGAAATGGAAACATGAATGGAGAAGACCCGAATGCATGGCCCGGAGCGGATGACAGCCAGATATATAAGTTTTTTGATGACGGAAGCTGGACAACCCAGGTGACGGCCAATACAGCAGTATCCGCTACCTACAAACGGGATATACCGGGCTATAAGGTATCTTCTGTGATTATTAAGAACAACAAAACGCGCCGTTTTGATGACGCCTCAGGCCATGGGACGCTGGGGGAGGCCGCGACCATTAATGAGTCTACCCGGTCTGTCCGCGGAAATATGCCCAATGATGACTTGACTGTGGCATACAGATATGAGCCTGACAGTTCAAAGAAATTTGCCCTGCGTGTAGAATATGCAGATGGGAGTGGCCGTGCGATCCGTACCCCGGAAAGCTATCTCTATTCCGCGGAGTCGCAGGTTTCTGCCGCACCGGCACAGATTACGGCTTATACCCTTACCGGCGCTCAGATAAAAACAGGCAGCGGGGATATAGATGATTTGTCGGGAAGAGGGATATATTCGGCGCAGACAGCAGGATGCACATTTGATGCCCAAAAGAACTTTACCGGAAAGATGCCCAATCAGCCGGTAACCGTGGTATATACTTACGAGATTGACCCTTCCTATGTAACCCATGTAACCATTAACCGGATAGACAACCATAACAATGTGCTGGCTGAGCCGGAAACAAGGGAGGTGTCTCCGAATGAAACAGTGACGGTAAATGTAGAGCGAAAAGCCGGGTATACGTATCCGCCTAACATTGGATGGAATGGAACATTTACCGATATCAGTATGGACCAGACAGCAGCCACGCTGAGTTTTAAAACAGACTTTACAGGCGGCACTGTTACGATTACCTATAATGAAGATCTGAATGATACAGCACATTGGGCCAGGATAAACTATTACAACAGCGAACATGGAAGCTTGTCAGGAGACAGCAGCCCACGTTCCTTACGGCTTGGTACCCACTCCATTGATACAATCACAGAGGGAATCACGCCATCTCCTGAACAGCACTATATGTTTAACGGCTGGTATAAAGCCAATGCTTCCGGTACAGGTAAAGTAGGAACCGTGTTGACCGGAGATATTGAACTGACCGGTGACCTTAAACTTTACGCGGATTTTGTGGAAGATCCGGGACAATGGTGTGATATAAGATTTGAAAGCGGAAGCCGCGGCTCTATTTCAGGAACCAATTCCATGCATGTGCCGAAAGGGACTCTGTGGTCTCAGATTTCCCTGCCCCAGACCACACCGGACAGTAACTATATGTTTGCTGGCTGGTTTGATGAAAACGGGAATCAGGTTACAGACCCGAATATGACGATTCTGGCGGATCAGACTTACAGGGCACGCTTTACACCTGTGGGAGGAGATGATGGAATCCTGTGCATTCCAGATGGAACTGGAACGATAGGAAATGACGGTATGGGTAAGATTGAGATAAGCGGAGCAAATGAGGCGCGTAAATATGCCCTGACGGACAGTGACGGACGGCTTTTGGCAGTAATGACAGGGGAACAGCTTGGCAGCGGCTGCTTTGAACAACTGCCGCCCTGTGACAGCTACTACGTGTATGAGATGGCGGAAAGCGCAGCTCCTGTTGTTGGAGACATACTGACAGATTCAGTGGATCCATCCTTAATAAGTCAGCCAGCCCGTGTCATGGTACCTGCTATTGGAGGGAATTATTCCACCGCGGATGATACGACAGAGGGACTAAGGAAGATTGTTATCCGCCCGGCAGGAGAAAATACTGTGTATGCGGTTCTTGATATGGATGGAAATGTGGTCAGTCAGGATGGGAACGAAGACGGATGGGTAAGCCCGTCCGGCAGTCCGCGGACAGCGGAACTTGCAGGACTTGAACCCAATGTATCCTATACCATCGTGGCCAAACAGGCAGATAACGGCGATGCGCCTTCAGACCGTATGATAAACGGAAGCCAGATAATGGTAACAGGCACTTCGCAGCAGGACCGTGTTTATACCTTCCGTTTGCTGAACGGAGGTTATGTGGAATCGGTGACAAGAAACGGGGAAGCGCTGGATGTGGAAGAACATGCAGATGAAGTCCTGGTAAAGGCAGGGGACCAGATCAGGATATCTGCGGAGGATATGAATCCTGCTGGACAGGCATTTAAACAATGGGAAGTACAGATTGGTAATCTGCATATGTCATACCTGACCAGAAAAAATCAGACCGTGGAAATGACAGCGGGAGATGTAATCCTACAGGCCATGTATGAACCGTCTCCGGTAGCGACTGCATCCAACGCAACAGTGGATTATTCACCC